>CAZQFI010000135.1:0-2676 GCA_964592545.1 uncultured Geobacteraceae bacterium | reverse complement strand
ACCAACAGAAAACCTCACAAACCTGTGAGCGCCTGATTGAACAGATCTCAAAACTGAAAATCCGGACCCCGCGAGGACAGATCAGCGTGACAGTCAGCATCGGGTTTACCATGCATCTGGCCGACGACATCTCCATCGATTCGCTCCTGAAGCGCGCCGATGATGCCCTCTATAAGGCAAAAAATGCGGGACGAAATCGAGCGGTTGCCCTTTAAGACCGCCTTTCTGAGCACCCCCTCAAATAACTGACGTTGCCGAAACCTGAGGTAAATTCCAGATCTGCTGATTGTATTCGCGCATGGTCCGATCGGTAGAAAACTTCCCGGCAGCAGCCGTATTAAGGATACTCTTTATCGTCCATTGCGTTTTATCCTGATAGACCTGTGCCACCCGTTTCTGAGCAGCGACATAACTGGTAAAGTCTGCAGCAACCAGCCACGGATCGTGGGGATGACTTATTGCCCGGAGAATCGGATCAAAAATCCCACTTTCAAACTGACTGAAATGTCCACTCTGCAGTAACTGAATCACCCGATTCAAGTCTTCATCAGCCGCAATAAGGGCAAGGGGATCATAATTTTTACGCCGTTCCTCCGCCTCTTCAGCAGTCAACCCGAAGAGGAAAAAGTTATTGTCCCCAACCTCTTCACGAATTTCGATGTTGGCCCCATCCAGAGTCCCAATCGTCAATGCGCCATTGAGCATAAACTTCATGTTGCCGGTTCCCGATGCTTCTTTCCCTGCGGTCGAAATCTGCTCTGACAAATCGGCACCCGGAGCAATCACCTCCATTGCCGAGACCCGGTAGTTGGGGAGGAATGCAACCTTGAGTAACGAACCGACCGCGGGATCATTATTGACCACCATCGCGATATTGTTAATCAATTTGATAATCAGCTTCGCCATGGCATAACCGGGAGCAGCTTTTCCACCAATCAACACACAGCGGGGGGTCCAGTCTCCGATATCATCCCGCTTGATTCGGTCATACAGATGAATAATATGAAGAGCGTTCAGAAGCTGTCGTTTATACTCATGAATCCTCTTCACCTGGACATCGAAGAGAGCCTCCGGATCAAAAACAGTCCCACAGGCCGATTTGACAAACTCGGCCAGACGCCCCTTGTTATGGTGCTTAACCAGCTGCCAGCGCTGCTGAAATTCCCGGTCCTCCGCCAGTGGTTGCAATTTTTGCAATTCTTCAAGATCGGTGATCCACCCCTGACCAATTTTCTCACTGATCAGTTCACTCAATTGGGGATTGGAGTATGCCAGCCAGCGTCGCTGAGTGACACCGTTGGTCTTATTGTTGAACTTTTCGGGCCAGAACTGGTAAAAATCACGAAACAGCCCTTCACGCAGCAGTTTTGAGTGCAGTTCGGCAACCCCGTTTACGGAAAAGCTTCCGACGATTGCCAGATAAGCCATCCGCACCTGAGGCTCCGGACCCTCCTCAATCAGTGACATCCGCCGCTGCCGCTCCATATCGCCCGGCCAACGCTCCGCCCCCTGTTTTAAAAAACGGGCATTAATTTCGTAAATAATTTCGAGTAACCGCGGCAACAGTTGCCGAAACATCCGTACCGGCCACCGTTCCAAAGCCTCCGGCAATAATGTGTGATTGGTGTAGGCCATGGTTTTCTGAACAATGGTCCAGGCATCATCCCACCCCAGCCCGTGTTCATCCATCAACAGCCGCATCAGTTCAGCGACGGCGCAACTGGGATGGGTATCGTTGAGCTGAAAACAATTTTTCTCGGCAAACTGACTCAAATCGGCGCCGCGGGTCGTCACCCATTTATCAAGGACATCCTGAAGGCTCGCCGAGGCAAGGAAATACTGCTGGCGCAACCGCAGCTCTTTACCGTTTTCACTGCTGTCGTTGGGATAAAGAACCATGGTGATTTTTTCCGCTTCATTTTTATCGGCAACCGAGCCGGCATAATCACCGGAGTTGAATTCCTCCAAGTCAAATTCCTCGGTCGCTGCCGCCTTCCATAACCGCAGAGTATTCACTGTCCCATTCTGATAACCGGGAATCGGCACATCGTACGGAATGGCGAGGACATCACGCGTATGAACCCAGCGCATCCGCAAACGCCCTGCAGCATCGGTGTACGACTCACTGTAGCCACCAAATTTTACCCGCTGTTGATACTCAAGGCGCTTGATTTCCCAGCGATTTTCCATCCCCAGCCAGTGATCGGGCTCTTCAATCTGATAACCGTCATCGATGCGCTGCCGAAACATTCCATATTCGTAACGAATTCCGTAACCCTGAACCGGCAATTGCAAGGTGGCACAGCTGTCGAGAAAACACGCCGCCAAACGGCCCAGTCCACCGTTACCCAGCCCGGCATCGGGTTCAACATCTTCCAGCTCTTCGAGTTCCAGACAGATGTTCTCCAGCGCAGTCGCCAGATTTTTCTCCAGTCCAAGGTTGAGAACCGCGTTCCCCAGCGCCCGCCCCATCAAAAATTCGAGAGAGAGGTAATAGGTCCTCTTGCAATCACTCTCTTCATAGGCATAGCGGGTATTTTTCCACCGTTCCATCAGGCGGTCACGAATCACCAGTGCCAGCGCCTCATAGGCATAATGGGTCAGACAACAGTTCCGGTCGCGCCCCAGATGGTTGGTATAATAATGGCGAAAATGCTGTTCCAGATCGGCTGGAGC
>CAZQFI010000134.1:0-4908 GCA_964592545.1 uncultured Geobacteraceae bacterium | reverse complement strand
CTGTTTATTGACGAACTTCATACCATCGTCGGGACAGGAAAAACCGATGGAGCGATCGATGCCGGCAATATGTTGAAACCGATGCTGGCACGTGGCGAGCTCCACTGTATCGGAGCGACGACTCTTGATGAGTATCGCCAGTATCTCGAAAAAGACCCGGCATTGGAGCGACGTTTTCAGCCGGTTCTGGTGGAACAGCCCGATGTTGAATCGACGATCAGTATTCTGCGTGGGTTGAAGGAACGCTTTGAGGTCTACCACGGGGTCAGGATTCAGGATAATGCGCTGGTTGCGGCGGCTGAGTTGAGTCATCGCTATATTGCTGACCGGTTTCTCCCCGATAAGGCGATTGATCTGGTCGACGAGGCGTGCGCGACGATTCGGACCGAAATTGATTCGATGCCGGCTGAGCTTGATGCGATTACCCGGCGGCTGATGCAGCTTGAAATTGAAGAAGCCGCGCTGAAAAAAGAGAAAGACAAGGCCAGCCGTGAGCGGTTGGCGACGTTGCAGAAAGAGCTGGCCGACTTGAAGGCCAACGAACACGCGTTGGCAGCACAGTGGCACCTTGAAAAAGGCGGCATCCGCAGTGTCCAGCACTTGCGTGAGGAAATCGAGCAGGTACGTCTGGCAATTGCCGAGGCTGAACGGGGCTACGACCTGAATCGTGCTGCGGAGTTGAAGCATGGGCGGTTACCGCAGCTTGAAGCTCAGTTGCATGAAGAAGAGGCGAAGATCGAAAACAGTGACGACACGAATAAAATGTTGCGTGAAGAGGTCACAGAAGACGGCATTGCCGAGATCGTCGCGCGCTGGACGGGGATTCCGGTGACACGGCTGGTTGAGAGCGAGCGCGATAAACTGCTCAAGCTCGATACCATCCTCCATCAGCGGGTGATCGGCCAGGATGAAGCGGTGCAGCGGGTTGCCGATGCGGTGATCCGGGCCCGGGCCGGAATCAAAGATCCGCGCCGTCCCATCGGCTCGTTCATCTTCCTCGGGCCGACCGGGGTGGGAAAAACCGAGCTGGCCCGGACGCTGGCTGAGACACTCTTCGACAGCGAAGAGAACATGATTCGCATCGACATGTCGGAGTACATGGAGAAACATGCCGTCAGCCGGTTACTCGGAGCCCCTCCCGGCTATGTCGGCTACGAAGAGGGTGGCCAGTTGACCGAGGCGGTTCGCCGTCAGCCCTACTCGGTGGTGCTGTTTGACGAGATTGAAAAAGCGCATCCCGATGTTTTTAACGTCTTGCTGCAGATTCTTGACGATGGTCGGGCGACCGATTCCAAAGGTCGAACGGTCAGTTTCAAGAACTGCGTCATCATCATGACATCGAACATTGCGTCGCAGTATCTGATCGAAGGAATTCGCGATGGTGTGATTCCTGATGAGGTGATTTGGCAGGTTGAGCAGGAGTTGCGGCAGAACTTCCGTCCCGAGTTTCTTAACCGGGTTGACGATACAATTATTTTTAAACCGTTGACCAAAGATGAGATCAAACAGATTGTCATGCTGTTGATTGAAGAGTTGCGGCGGCGGATGGATGAGCGGGGTCTGGGTCTTGAATTGACCGATGGCGCCTGCGATTTTATCGCCGATACCGCTTATGATCCGGTTTATGGCGCCCGCCCGCTGAAACGTTTTATTCAGCGGCAGCTTGAAACCAAAGTTGCCCGGACTCTGATCGGTGGTGACATCGCAGAAGGGACGCGGATTGTGGTTGATGCGGTAAACGGTGAGCTCGTCGTCACTGTTGACGAGGGATAAAACCGCAGATCCAGGCAAAAAACAAAAAGAAGACTAAAATACTTGTCAATTTGTCGAGATTGTATATAATGTGACGAAATTAGTCATATTTATACAACCTCGACAGAGGAGGACATTATGCGTATTGATATTCTTTGTAAACCGGATCAGCAGGAGATTTGCCAGGGGGCAGTCAAAAATGTCCGTGAGGCGCTCAATCAGCTTGGGGTTAAGGCCGAAGTTCATCAATTCAATGACTCACGTAAAATGATTGATAACCGGATTTATGTTGTTCCGGCACTCCTGATCGATGATCAGGTGCGAATTGCCGGGCGGGTTCCCGAAGTTGAAGAAATTGTTAATTTTATTGCTGAGCGCCCCCGTTACCGGCAGGAAGTTGCAGCTGTCGCCTGACGATAACGTTTCATAGTGAACGAGTTTTGTGGAGAAAGGCTCCTGTCCGTTTATGGCAGGAGCCTTTACTTTTTGGGTATTGTGAGGTAGGCTTAATATGTATTTTTTTAAGGAGATCCTGCAATGCCGAAAATTTTACTGGTTGACGATGTTGACCTGTTTCTGGAACTTGAACGATCCTATCTGGAAGGGTGTGGTTACGACCTGGTCACCGCCTCTTCCGGCGAGGAAACCCTGCAACGCCTCGATAAAGTGGCCCCCGATGTTTTGTTGCTTGATTACTATATGCCGGGAATCAACGGGGATGAGGTCTGCAGTGCCATCCGCAAGAATCCACTCTGGGAAAAATTACCGATTCTGATGGTGACGGCAGCGGGAAAACCTGAAGAAGTTCAGAGTTGCCTCGATGCCGGTTGTGATGACTACATCACCAAGCCGGTCAACAAGCAGGAACTGCGGGAGAAGGTTGAGCGGCTGCTCGGGAATATTCAGCGGCGGACCTCTGAGCGGATCGCAGTCAAATTACCGATCCAGCTTCAGGAGGGTGGGCGCCTTCACGTGGTGACCAGCAAAGATATCTCGTCGAGCGGAATCTGCCTTAAATCACAACTGCCCTTGGAGGAAAACACAACCGTCGAAATGCGTCTGGAAGGGGCCGGGGGCGAGCCGTTGACCCTCTATGGTCGTATCAAGCGGCAGTCCGACAGTGACGAGGGGGGCTGTGGTATCTACTTCATCTACCCCGACCACAAGAGCAGAAAACTTCTTGACCGGCTGATTCGGAGTAAAAAGGTTGAGCAGTTGCAACAGGATGGCGTTGACGAACACCTCAGTCGCCGCCTGCAGGCGTTGGAGAATGAGTGCTCCCGGTTACGCACTGAACAGGATGATGCGCTGCGGCGAATTGGTGAACTGGAGCAGGAAAATCTCGATTTTGCCAATCAGCTGGTCCAGGTTGAAGATGTCAACAACAACCTGACGAATCTCTATATCGCTTCATCACGGCTCCACTCGACCCTCGATCGTGAAGAGACCCTTGAAATTATCAAAGAGGTTGTCATCAATTTTGTTGGTGCCGAAAAATTTGCCGTTTTCCTTTTTGATAAAACCACCGAACAACTCCATTTTGAAACGGGCGAAGGGTTTGAGGAGGACGAAGTTTTCCCCGATATCAAACTGGGTGCCGGAGTCATTGGTCAGGCGGCCGAGAAGAGTGAAAATTATTTCTATGATGGGCCGATCAGTGACGGTTCTGATGATATTCTGGCACCGATCGTCGCTATTCCATTAATTATCCACGGTCAGATGATCGGAATGCTGGCGATCTACCGGCTGTTCATCCAGAAAGAGCAGCTTGAATCGATCGATTACCAACTCTTTTCGATGTTGGGAGAGCACGCAGCTTCGGCGCTGTTTTCTTCAACGCTCTACGGCCATTCGGAGCGCAAGCGCCAGACCTATCAGGGATTTGTCGACCTCCTGCTCAAATAGCGTCTGCTGCCGGGAGTTTCAGCCGGGCAGCAATAATCCCTGACCAACGGCGAAGTCGAGTAATTCAGCGGCGAGTTGCGGTTCGATCCCTTTTTTCAGGTGTTGTCCCGTGTTCCCCTCTTTTGCGTTGAGCAGCATTTCGGCAAATGTCTCATCGAGGGCTTCGATAATAATTTCTCCCTGCTGCCGCAGAAAAATCGCCTGCCCCGCTTCCGGTGTCAGCTGTTTGCGCAGCTGTTCAAGGGTCTCTCCTGTTGCAACCTCAAGATCTTCCAGAGCGTAATTGAAATTTTGAATGTGAACGGCCGGGTTGAGAAGCCAGCGTTGTTGGGACCATTTTTTTCGCGGAATACTTTTGCCCGGATGGCAATCGTCCGCCAGCAACGTTTCGGCACAGAGAAAGTGAAAGTTGATCAGATCCTCAGCGATTTTGAGGAGCTTTTTCTTGTTTGTCTCACACAGTTGTTGGCGGACAAATTCATGTTGCAGCGGCAGGATTGTGGCGGGTTGCCAATCGTCAACCTGTAAAATTTTCTCGGTCGGGAGTCGCTTTTCATGGACAAGCCACTCCCCGAATTGTTGCAGAAAATGACTGGGGGACGTTTGCAGGGTGTTGCACAGGAGGATGAAAAAACCGACGGCCCGCCCCCGATTGTAGAAGATATCGGTTGCTGCAGCGAGAAAGCGGCTTTTTTTCAAATCCGCTGTCGAATAGCTGCTGTTTTCGAGTAAACGATAAGGGGGATGCGCTTCTCCGCGAATTCCAAATTCGGCCTGGCGCTCAAAAAGTTCGGTTCCCGGTAACACCGACAGTGGGAAGATATCGAGCTGGTTGGGCTGTTGCCGGAGGGTGAAATCGAGACTTTTCTGAAAGCCGCGATGATGATCTCCCGGCAGTCCGTAAATCAGATCGAGACCGAAGGTAATCCCTGCAACAGACATTTCCCTGAGCTGCTGTTCCATCTGTCCGGGTTTCAGGGTGCGGTGGAGCGGTTTTAATACCTGTTCCGTTGCCGATTGCAGACCAATCTGTACCGAGCATGAGAGCTGTGCCAGCAAATCAATTGTTTCGGAATCGAGAAAGTCGGCTTTTGCTTCGATGTGGTAGTGGATCTGCGGCGCGATGTCAAGAAGCATCCTGAGGAGCTGTTTGCCCCGTTCGGGTGGCGCGTTGAAGGTTGAATCGAGAATCCAGATCTGTGCACCCCCCTTTCTGACAAAGAGCTTCAACTCCTCTTCCAGCCGTTTGAT
>CAZQFI010000133.1:0-4584 GCA_964592545.1 uncultured Geobacteraceae bacterium | reverse complement strand
TGAAAATCGCCATACCATTTGTGCATTTCGATGATTTCGATAATCGGTTGTTCTGCGTTGTCAGTAGCTGTTTTGATCTGCGAATCACTCATAACACTCTCTCTTGTTGAGGACCTTTGTGCCTGTCAGTGTCCTGTATGTAAGTCTTTTTCCAACTTGCGGCTGTAGCTTGACATTGCGTAACAGAAAACAAAGTAAAGCATCGCCAGGAAAATATACGCCTCGGTCGAATACCCGGTCCATGCAGGGTTGGAAAGGGTGACCATCGTTGTTTTTAGAACATCATAGAGGGCGATGATAACAACCAGGGACGTATCTTTAAATGCCGACAGCAGAATCCCGACTGTCGGAGGGATAACAATTTTAAGGGCTTGAGGAAGAATGACCAGGCGCATTGTCTGGTTGTAGTTGAGACCCAGTGAGTCAGCGGCCTCGTACTGTCCGCGCGGCATGGCCTGCAAACCGCCCCGGACCACTTCGGCAATGTAGGCAGCCGTAAACAGGATGATCGCAATCAGCGCCCGCAGCACCTTGTCGATCGTGACGCCCTCGGGGAGGAAGAGCGGGAACATAATTGATGACATGAACAGCAGGCTGATCAGCGGAACCCCCCGGATCATCTCAATGTAGACAACACACAGGGTTTTGATGGCCGGCAATTTTGAGCGGCGACCTAATGCCAGCAGGACTCCGAGCGGGTAGGCAACAACCATCCCGAAAAACGACAGCAGCAGCGTCAGCGGTAAACCACTCCATTGAGATGTTTCAACGACCGGCATCCCGAAAACACCACCGTACATCAGGGTACCCATGACAATCAGATTGGCCAGCCACAACCACGCCAGCGATTTCTTCCAATGGGCCCGGTTTTTAGAATAAATAACCAGCCCCAGCAGCAGTGCCATCGCCAGAATTGGACGCCATTCCTCCCCTGATGGAAAAAATCCGAGGAAAATGAACTTGATGTTCTGCGGAATGACCGACCAGCAGGCACCGTCAATATCGCGACATGCCTCTGCCGAAGTATTCCACAGACTGTCGATAAAAGCCCAGCGCACCAGAGGGGGAATCAACCAGGCCATCGCCGCAATAATGATGACGGTCAACAGTGAATTGTACCAGGTGCTGAACAGGTTGGTCTTTAACCAGCCGATGACGCCGACATTGGTGATAGGTGGCGCAAGACGTTCTCTTTTTGCTTTGGTTGTCTGTGTCATCGTTATCTCTCCACCAAAGCCATGCGCTTGTTGTACCAGTTCATAAACAGCGACGTTGAAAGGCTGAAGAACAGGTAGACAACCATGATCATTGCGACCCCTTCGATTGCCTGCCCGGTCTGGTTAATTGTTGTATTGGCGACGGCAACAAAGTCGGCATAACCGATGGCAACAGCCAGCGAACTGTTTTTTGTCAGGTTGAGCATCTGGCTGGTCAGCGGCGGGATGATAACCCGGAGAGCCTGCGGAAAAATCACCAGTTGCAGCACCTGCCCCGGCTTCAGCCCGATCGCCATTGCTGCTTCAATCTGGCCACGGCCGATCGACTGGATTCCGGCGCGGACGACTTCGGCAACAAAGGCTGAGGTATAGAGAACCAGACCCAGCAACAGTGAGGCAAATTCGGGGCTGACGGTCACTCCGCCGGAGAAGTTGAAACCGCGCAGTTCAGGGATACTCATCGCTGTCGGAGACCCATACATCACCCAGATCAACAGCGGTAGCAGGATAGCGGCAGCAGCTGTTAAGCGAAGTGCCGGAAACGGTTGCCCTGTCAGTTCCTGTCGTCTGTGCCCCCAACGGTTTGCAAACCAGCCGACAATCAGAACGACGATAAATGCCAGACCCATCGCTGTGTATGCCGGATTGGATTCGGGGACCGCAAAGATCAAACCGCGATTACACAGGAAAACTCCCTTCATCGGGTTGAGTGCCTGGCGGGGCGATGGAAATGATTCGTAAAAGATGGCGTACCAGAAAAACAACTGCAGCAGGACCGGAATGTTCTGCATCAACTCGATAAAGCCGGCGGCAACTTTGGACAACAGCCAGTTGCTGGAAAGACGGGCGATACCGACGATACTTCCGAGGAGGGTTGTCAGAATAATTCCGATGAAGGCGACCTGCAGAGTATTTAATGCTCCGACAAGGAGGGCACGAAAATAGGTATCTGAAGCGGCGTACGGAATGAGAGATTCGCCGATTTCGAACGAGGCCTCCCTCCCGAGAAAACTGAAACCGGTCGCAATTGACTGGCGGGCCAGGTTGGCCTGGGTGTTGGAGAAGAGATAGTAGCTGACTCCTCCAACGGACAATAGGGCAATGATCTGAAAAAATATCGCCCGCTTTTCGGCATCCCGCCAGAGTGGGGGTTTTACGACTGCGGTATTGACTGAATTTGACATACGTTGTTTCAAGTGACAGTTCCCGTCATAGCAATAAAAAACAGTCCGCCACCGGAATCGACAGGCTCCGGTGGCGGCATTTCAGTTACGACAAATATTACTTGAATGGAGGTGAATACATCAAGCCGCCATTTGTCCAGAGTGCGTTGAGTCCACGCTCGAGACCCAGCTTGGTATTGACACCAACGTTGCGCTCAAAAACTTCACCGTAGTTACCAACCTGCTTGATGATGTTGTAAGCCCACTTTTCATCAAGGCCGAGAGCCTTGCCGTTGCCGGCAGAAACGCCGAGGAAACGCTGGATAGCAGGATTCTTGCTCTTGAGCATGTCATCGACATTCTGGGAGGTGATCCCCAACTCTTCAGCATTGATCATTGCCAGAACCGAGAAGTCAACGATATCTCTGAACTGATCATCGCCATGACGGACAGCAGGTGCCAGTGGCTCTTTAGAAATGATTTCGGGAAGAATGTCATAATCTTTGGGGTTTGGAGCGATAGCGCGGGTTCCAGCCAGCTGGGAGGCATCAGAGGTCAGAACGTCACAGCGACCGGCAAAGAAGGTTTTTGCCAGTTCGCTGGTGTTTTCGATAACGACCGGCTTCCAGGCCATTTTGTTGGTCCGGAAGAAGTCAGCGGCATTTTGCTCGGTGGTGGTACCGGGGAGAACACACACTGTTGCCCCGTCCAACTCTTTAGCGCTTTTGACGCCAAGTTTTTTAGAAATCAGGAAGCCCTGACCATCATAATAGTTGACCGCAACAAAGTTGAGACCCAGCTGAGTCTCACGACTGAGGGTCCGGGTGGCGTTCCGGGTTAGAACGTCGATTTCACCGGACTGGAGGGCGGTGAAACGCTGCTGAGCAGTCAGGGGAGTGAATTTAACTTTGTTTGCATCACCGAAGATCGCGGCGGCGATAGCGCGGGCGGTATCAACATCGAGACCTTTCCAGACACCTTTTGCGTCAGGCATACCGAAGCCGAAGACACTACCATTGACCCCTGCCTGAATAAATCCTTTGCTTCTGACGGCATCAAGATCCTTGCCGGCATAGGCGAACGATACCAGCATCAGTGAAAGACTGAGAACCAGAACCAGTGCTTTTGTGAATTTCATACGTTTCTCCTCCTGTTAGAAGTGTCGAGCGTGGAAGTCCAAGGTGGAGCCGAAAGAAAGTCCCACCACAAAAAAACTACTGTACCATTTTCAAAAGTGAAAGCGCTACTATCTTTTATTAAACCATAAAACAACTGCTCGTCAATGGGGGCTGGCTGCTTTGTTACAACTTATTGTTATTATAAGGTAAAAATAATTTTAGAAAGAACAATTTAAGGGGTTAAGGCTCCTCTTTTTTTGAACAAAACAATGTTATATTTGATTGTGCTGTCGGGATATGAAAGAAGCATATTCTTTGCTGCTTTGAGGAGGAATGGCGCTATCTTTTTCGGTTTGATGTTCTCTGTCAAAATAGTGGTTATCCATGCTGTTTTCGGCCATGACGTTACTTGAGGGTGCTGCGGTGAGTGGCTTACGGGTGATTTTGCTGTAAAGTGAAAAAGCCACCCCGGTGAGCCGCCGTTCAGGGCGTTATGAAGGGCCTTTCTCCTGTATCCCTGATTGGATCCGGTTTTCCTGCAAGACAAGGGGGAGCCCCGAAACCATAAATATTGCTGTGTCACAACTTTGGGCGATGACCTGATTGCAGCGCCCCAGACAATCCCGATAGCGTCTTGATATTGAGTCCACGGGGACCAGCCCCATCCCTAATTCATTTGAGACAAAAATGATCGTTTGAGATCGCTTTCGACAGATGCCGATCAGTTCGTTGCATTTATCTCTGATATCGTATTCATCAACGGTTTCTCCCTGTTGCTCCGCGGTGTAGAGGAGGTTATTCACCCACAGGGTCAGACAATCGATGAGCAGAACATCAAATTCGTCGGTCTGTTCGATTGTTTTGGCCAGTTCGATTGGTGCTTCGATCGTCTGCCAGCCCCGTCCGGCACGTTGTCGCTGATGTCGTTCGATGCGCTCAGCCATTTCGTTATCGATCTGGGGACAGGTGGCGATGTAGGCGCGTCGTCCCGGTAACTCTTCGGCTAATTGCTGAGCATGGTGGCTTTTGCCGCTGCGACAGCCGCCGCTGATATAAATCAAGTGACCCATTGGTTTGAATTCCTTT
>CAZQFI010000132.1:0-4162 GCA_964592545.1 uncultured Geobacteraceae bacterium | reverse complement strand
CGATAATCGTTTTGCCTGATCGGCGAAAGTCTTTCCTCTCACTATCAAAACACCTCTCCCTGCCAGCCGGAACCGCTTGACAAAGATTAAAATATATTATAAATTGCATCTTTACTAAATATATTTTAATTTCAGGTTGTGCAATGAATCACCTCACCTCTGAACAATTACGCCAGAAAGCGCTCTCTGCCGACGCAGATTTACGGGGGGCCAATTTCAATGGTGCCGATCTGCGGGAGATTGATCTTTCGGGCCGGGATTTGAGTGGAATCCAGCTATTCAACGCCGATCTACGGGGGGCCAATCTGCAGGATGCCAATCTTGAAGGAGCCGAATTTTCGACCGCCAACCTTGAAGGGGCGACCCTGGATGGCGCCAACTGCAAACGGGCAGGGTTTGGCCGGGCCAACCTGAGCCATGCCAGTCTGTTCAGAACCAATCTCGATCACGCCACCCTGACTCAGGCGAACCTGGAACATGCGAATTTAAGCTGTGCGAACCTTCACCACGCCCGAATGCGTGAAGCAACCCTTATTGCCACCGATCTCACCGAAACGGATCTGCGTTTTGCCGAACTGTCCCTCTCCAACGTCCATAAAGCCAATTTCAGCAATGCCGACCTGCGCCATGCCCGGCTGCGGATGATGCAGCAATTCAAATCGGCAAATTGGCTCGGGGTTGATATCCGTGATGTCAACTTCTCGGGGGCCTACCTGATGCGGCGGGAAATTATCGATCAGAACTTCATCAAGGAGTTCCGTTCCTACAACTGGGTCTCAAAAATTCTCTACTATCCATGGCTGTGGACCTGCGACTGCGGCCGCAGCATGTTTCGCTGGTGCTGTTGTATTGGTATCCTGCTGCTGCTGTTCACCTATGCGTACAGTTTTGTCGGGATCGACTACGGCGCCCACCCCACCTGGTTGTCTCCCCTCTATTTCAGCGTCGTCACATTGACAACGCTCGGATTTGGTGATGCCATCCCCAACAGCCTGGGGGGACAGATTGTCGTCATGCTTGAAGTCTCAACGGGGTACATTATGCTGGGGGGACTTCTCTCTATTTTCTCTAACAAACTGGCACGCCGCGGAGATTAACAACACGTATGGCTTTTCTATTTCGAAAAAAGAAGAAACCTCTGGCAGATCTGAGTTCTTTTGAGATCCCCAGTTTTTCGTCATCAGTTATCAACCTGCTGGGAAAACTGCGGAATCCCGAGATTTGTGTCAACGAACTGGCTGCCGACCTGGAACACGATCCCGGGCTCCACATTCGGGTTCTGAAAACCGTTAATTCATCGGCCTTCGGCCTGTCCCGTAAGGTCAGCAATATCAAACACGCCGTCAACCTGCTTGGCCGGGGGCGGCTCGAATCTCTGGTTCTCTCAGTGACCGTGAAAAACAATCTGGAAACCAATCCACAGGCCGCCTGGTTCGATATGCAGGAGTTCTGGACAACCGCTTCCCGGCAGGCCGCCATTGCCCGGATACTGGCCGTGACCTACCATCCCGATACCCAGAGCGATGTCTTTACTGTCGGACTGCTGCAGAACATGGCTATTCCGATTCTGGCAAACCGCGAAGGAGACCGTTATCGGTCGCTGTATCAGCAGTGGCAGACCGAAGACCTTGATCTGGCGGAACAGGAACAACAGCTGTTTGGTGTCGATCACGCAACCCTGGGGGCACAGATAGCTGAACACTGGGGGTTCCCCGAATCACTGATTCTGGGGATCGGAGAACACCACGAGCTGGAAAATCAGGCGGTTCCCCTGTCGATAAAAATTGCCGCCCTCCTGAAACAGAATCAGGACGAAGATTCGGCAACAGTCCTGGCAAAGCGGGCGGCCGAGTTGTTTGAGCTTGATGATGCGGCTCTTCTCCCCCTGATCGAACAGGCACTCGAGCAGAGTGCTGAACTGTCCGAGGCCTTGAACTGACCTGGTTCTCCCGAAGCGTGCGCTGCCTTTTTTGAAATATCGATTGATCCCTGACCGATATTTGCATATAAAAGCAGCATGACTGCCAAGCAGGAAGAATCACATACACCTCCGTTATCCCCTCCGACCTGTCCGGTTGGTGAAACCGACTGCCCCATTATCAGCGAAGTTTCTGACCTGCGGAAGGATCTCGACAACCTGTCCAAGCTGGTTCGCACCGATACCCTGACCGGAATTGCCAACTTTCGCTATTTTCATCAGGCGCTTGAGCAGGAGATCGAAAGGACCCAGCGTAGCGGACAGCCGACGTCTCTCATTATGCTCGACATCGATTTTTTCAAACGGGTCAACGATCAGTGGGGACACGAAACGGGGAACCGGGCATTGGTGCACCTTGCCCGCCTGCTGCAGAAGACCGTTCGCAAACTCGACATTCCCTGCCGCTATGGCGGTGAGGAATTTGCCGTGATCCTCCCCGATACGACCCTCAGTGCCTGTCTGCCGGTCGCCGAACGAATCCGGCAGGGGATAGAAAAGTCTCCTCTGGATATCGAGGGGAAACTGCTCTCAATGACGGTCAGCCTTGGAATTGCGACCTACACTGACGATATTGATATGAGTGTGGAGGAGCTGGTGGAACAGGCGGATCACTATCTTTACCAGGCAAAGAGAAACGGAAGAAACAGGGTGTGTCATCCCGACCTGCCCGAAACGACCATTGTCACCAGCGAAGAGAAGCAGGCCCTCAGTGAATTATTCGGCAGTGGCGTGACACCAAAGGATCCATCATGAAAATTGTTATTCTCGACGGCTATACCCTCAACTCCGGCGATCTCGACTGGACCCCGCTCAAAGAGCTTGGCCGCTGCATTATCCACCCCCGAACCGACGTCGAACAGATTGTCGACCGGGCCAAAAATGCGGACGTGATCCTCACCAACAAAACTGTTCTCTCGGCTGAAACCCTGGCTCTCCTGCCGAAGCTGCAGTACATCGGGGTCCTGGCGACCGGTGTCAACGTCGTTGACCTGGAAGCGGCTAAAAAGCAGAACATCGTTGTGACCAACGTCCCCGGCTACAGTACCGGCTCTGTTGCACAGATGGTCTTTGCTCTGCTCCTCGAAATGACCCAGCAGGTTGGACATCATGCCAGAATGGTCAGGGAGGGCGCCTGGGTCAGTTGTGCCGATTTCAGTTTCAGAGATCGGCCACTCTTTGAACTGACGGGGAAAACCATGGGGGTTGTCGGCTACGGTCGAATCGGGCAGCAGGTTGTCGCCATCGCCCGTGCTTTTGGGATGAATGTTCTGGTACAAACGGCTCATCCTGAAAAATATAAGGAGGAGTCCAAACTCGAATTTGTCGATATCGATACGCTGTTTTCCGACTCTGATGTTATCAGCCTTAATTGCCCCCTCACCGAAGCGACTGAAAACCTGGTCAACACCGCCCGGCTTGCCCGGGTCAAACAGGGGGCATTGTTAATCAATACCGGCAGGGGACAACTGATCGATGAGGACGCGGTGACCGAGGCACTTGAAGATGGATACCTCGGCGGTTACGCGACAGATGTCCTTTCTCAGGAGCCTCCGGCCGAAGATAACCCGCTGCTGACAGCTCCCAACTGCGTCATCACCCCGCATATTGCCTGGGCAACCATAGAAGCCCGCCAACGACTGCTCGACATCGTGGTGGCCAATATTGTCGCTTTCCAGCAGGGAACGCCACAAAATCGGGTGGTCTGAGCTTCTCGTGCCCAAAAACCTGCATACGCGTTGAGAAAAAACCGGTCTCCGCTGCTACCTCCCCCTCTTTGCCGGAGGTGGCAGCGGGTCGGAATCAATATTAAAATCCCCGTTCTGATCACCCCCGCACGACAGATAAATAAAATATTTCCCCAAGTTGAAATATATACAAACTGTATATTTTGAAAATAATCTATTGATTCTCGGTTGTTAGGTTTTGTTGTCAGTCCGGCTGCCGGGATTTCCCTCTCTTTTCTGTATATTCTCCTAATACACTTCCGGTTCGGCTTTTCCGGGTTTGAATCAGAAATATCATTTAAATAATGGTGTTATTTCAGGATGTTAGCATTTTTCTGCGGTTTTATTTTTAAACTTGGCACGGGGAATGCTCTATAGGAAGGTCAATAGCGAAACGATAAAGCACTTCAACATACATAACGGAGGTCATCATGAAAAACACATTACGCAATACGTTAAT
>CAZQFI010000131.1:0-7656 GCA_964592545.1 uncultured Geobacteraceae bacterium | reverse complement strand
CATAGATAAGGGTGTAGGTGACATCATATCCCTCCGGGGCTGTTTTCCACTGGAACGTGACCGGAACAGGCTCCCCGGTTGCACCGTTTTCAGGCAGTAACAACCCCGGTATCCAGTTGTTGCTGACAATATTTGAGTAGGAACTCTCCTGGGTTTCGTCAACGTAGGCCGTCACCGAGAAAAAGAATATTGCGCCGTCGGGCAGGTCGGTCAGCGTGGTCGACAGGACATCCCCGACATCGACAGGCGATGAGCCCTCAGCGGCACCCGTTCCATCAAACGGGTAGTTCATGTCACCCTGTTTGTAATAAACTTTGTACCCTATGACTCCGTCGGTCGGACTCGGATCCCACGAGAGGGTCACGTCCTGACAGAATCCCATGTTTATTGAATTGACAAGTAACAGCAGTGTAACTATAACTATATGAAATAACTTCATTTCTTTATCCTCTGATTTTTAGTGTGCCATAATAGCAAAAAACACCGTCAAGATGATACCTTTTACAGGAATTTGAGTGTGGATATGAATCCAGCTGAGATAATTAAACGTTGCCCGCTGTTTTCGGGGGTGACCGAGTCAGACCTGCAACTCCTTCTGGCGATCATCCGGACCCGCCGGGTGACAAGAGGAGAAGTCCTGTTTGAAGAGGGGGCCGCTGCTGACGGTTTCTATATCGTTGCGCTCGGTAAGGTCAAAGTTTATAAACTCTCGCCCGATGGTCGTGAGCGGATTCTTCACGTTGTTCAGCCCGGCAGCAGTTTTGCCGAGGCAGCAATTTTTGATGATGGCCGTTATCCCGCTTTTGCTGAACCGCTTGATGACTCGGTGTTACTGTTTTTTCCGAAACGTGAGTTCCTGGATCTGCTCCATCACCATTCACAACTTGCGATCAATATGATTGCCGGGCTTTCCCGCTTCCTGCGCCTCTTTACCACACAAATTGAGGATCTGACCTTTCGCGATGTTCCGGCCCGTCTGGCCCGTTATCTGCTCGGTTTGAAGCGTCAGGGGCCGGTATCCATTTTACCGGTCTCCAAAACCCAGCTTGCTTCCAACCTGGGAACGACCAGCGAAACCCTGTCGCGTACTTTTCGCAAATTGTCTGATGATGAAATAATCGGTGTTCAGGGGAAAAAGATTGAAATCCTCGATCTCGACCGGTTGGCTGATCTCGCGGAGAGTTACAAGGATGGCTAGGATTTCCTGTGCAAATTGCCCCGATTTAACCCGCAAAGAGATAAAAGATCTTAAAATCCTCGCCTGGTTCACGTCTGTTTATTGTCAGGACCATCACCAGCCGCCTCGCGAACCTCTCACCGATCTCCCTTTGCAACTGACTTCCCTGGAGCGCTACCCCTGTTGCGCGGAGTGTCGCGAGTTTCTCATCTATGCCATTGAGCGGCGCCTGAACTGTCCTCTGGAAGAGCGCCCGGTGTGCAAGCACTGCAAGATTCACTGTTACCGCCCCGATTATCGGGAAAAGGTTCGCGAAATTATGCGCTATTCGGGAAAAGCCCTGATTAAAAGGGGACGACTCGATCTGGTTTGGCACTACCTTTTTTAGGTTTTCATTCTTTGTGCCTCAATTCCATACGTAAATGAGCAGAATTATTGTTTTTTCTTGAGAAGGTGCAGTTTTTCTGTTAATTTCATTAATGAGTAAGTTCCATTGTGGCGTTTTATCTCTAGCGTCGGGTCAATTTGTAAGGATAAAGGAGTCGGTTCATGCACATTCTTGTCGTTGAAGATGAAAAAAAAGTTTCAACGTTTATTCAACGGGGTCTTGAAGAGGAAGGTTTCTCTGTCGATGCTGCGTTTGATGGAGAAGAGGGTATCCGTAAAGCGGAAACTAACGCCTACGATTTGATTCTGATGGATGTGATGTTGCCAAAGCTGGATGGTCTGGCAGCGATCAAATACCTGCGTGAGAAGAACATCATGACACCGATTCTTTGTCTGACGGCCCGTGATTCGGTCGACGATAAAGTCACCGGCCTTGATATCGGTGCCGATGATTATCTTGCTAAACCGTTTGCTTTTGTCGAACTAGTCGCCCGCAGCCGGGCATTGATCCGGCGAGGATCCAACGATCGGGGTGCTGAAATTCAGTTTGCCGATTTACGTCTTGACCCTGTGACCCATAAGGTTTGGCGGGCCGGTGATGAAATTGTGCTGACCTCGAAAGAGTATGCTTTGATGGAATACTTCATGCGGAACCCGAACCGGGTCCTGACTCGCCAGATGATCGCAGAAAACGTCTGGGATTACACGTTCGATTCGTTCACCAATATTATTGACGTTTATGTCAATTATCTGCGGAACAAAATTGACCAGAAATATGACAAGAAGCTGATTCACACCGTCCGCGGTGCCGGATATGCCTTGAAGGAATAGCTTGTTGGTCGCTCCCTGCTCCTCCCCCGGAGGGGAAGCAGGGAGATCAATCTCTATCTGAAACGGACAATCCTGATAAAATCATCCGCGTTCAAGCTTGCCCCGCCGACTAACGCCCCATCGATATCTTCTTCAGCCATCAAACTATCGACATTTCCCGGTTTGACACTTCCGCCGTAAAGAATTCGGGTTGCGTTGGCGACCTCTGAATTGAACAGCTCCCCAAGTAATTTTCGAATGAAGGCGTGGGCTTCCTGTGCCTGATCGGTCGATGCGGTCTTGCCGGTACCGATAGCCCAGACGGGTTCATAGGCGACAACGACGGTTGCCATCTGGTCGGGTGTCAATTCTGCCAGTGCGCCCCTGACTTGCCGGGAGAGGACATCAAACATCTGCCCCTTTTCACGCTGCTCAAGGGTTTCACCAACACACAGGATCGGTTTTAATTTTGCTTCGAGCGATTTGACAATTTTCTGCTGGATAAACTCATCGGTTTCACCGATCAACTGACGCCTTTCGGAATGACCGACGATGACGTACTGACAACCGGCATCACAGAGGAAGAGGGGAGAGACCTCCCCGGTAAAGGCACCACTCTCTTCGGGATAACAATTTTGGGCGGCCAGCTGAATTGGGGAATTTTTAATAACATTTGCGACAGTCGTCAAGGCTGTAAACACCGGGGCAATGACAACCTCCCGGTCCTCAACTCCTGCGATTCCGGCAACCAGCTGAGTCGCCAGTTCGCACGCGTCATCGATTGTCTTGTTGAGTTTCCAGTTTCCGGCGATTAATGGTCTCCGCATAATTTTCTCCACTATTTATCGGTCAGGGCGACAACGCCCGGCAGCTGTTTGCCCTCAAGAAACTCAAGTGAGGCTCCTCCACCCGTTGAGATGTGGGTCATTTTATCCTGCAATTTTGATTTATTGACCGCCGCGACCGAGTCTCCACCACCGATAATCGAGAGACAGTCCGATTGTGCCAGTGCTTCGGCAACCGCAAGTGTTCCCCTGGCAAAATTTTCGAATTCAAAAACGCCCATCGGTCCATTCCAGACCACCGTCTTCGCTGCTTTGATCTGCTCAACATACGTTCTGACAGTTTCCGGACCGATATCGAGTCCCATTCCGGAGCCGGGGAAATCTTCGTTCTTCGCCGTAATGTAAGGACTGTCGGCTGAAAACTCTTTTGCCACCAAATGATCGCTTGGCAGCAGAAAGGTGACCCCCGCTTTTTTCGCTTTATCGAGTAAGTCGCCTGCCATCGCAATCCGGTCTTCTTCGACCAGTGACTGTCCGGTGGCAAAGCCCTGTGCCTTCAAAAAGGTGTAGGCCATGCCACCGCCGATGAGGATCACATCAACTTTGTTGAGGAGGTTTTCGATGACGGTGATTTTGTCGCTAACTTTTGCCCCGCCGAGAATTGCGACAAAGGGGCGCTCGGGATCGGCGAGGGCACTGCCGAGATAGCGGAGCTCTTTTTCCATCAGATAGCCGGCGCCTGCCGGTTGTAGCAGACGGGCAACTCCTTCGGTCGATGCGTGGGCGCGGTGGGCGGTACCAAAAGCATCGTTGACGTAGATATCGGCCAGTTTTGCCAGCTGCGCTGCAAATTCAGCATCGTTCTCAGTTTCACCGCTGTGAAAGCGGACATTTTCGAGTAGCATGACCTGCCCATTTTCAAGCTCTCCGGCGAGCTTCTCAACCTCAGGACCGATGCAGTCTGGTGCCATGACAACAGGCTGGCCAAGGAGATCACTCAAATACTTTGCCACCGGAGCCAGGCTGAAAGCTGGTGATGGCTTTCCCTTCGGCCGACCCAGATGTGACGCCAAAATGACTTTGGCTCCGTTTTTTATCAGGTGGGTGATTGTCGGCAGGGCTGCCCGGATGCGGGTAGCGTCGCTGATCTCTCCCGCATCATTGATTGGAACGTTGAAATCACAGCGACAGAAAACTCTTTTGCCGGAGACGTCAATATCTTCCAGCGATTTCTTGTTGAACATGTTTTTACCCCGTAAAAGAAAGGAAAGAACGATTAGTCCTGGGAGGCGAGATAACTCACCAGATCGACAACCCGGTTGGAATAGCCCCATTCGTTATCGTACCAGGTCATAATTTTCACCATGGTGCCGTCGATGACAGTCGTCATCAGCGAATCGAGAGTTGACGACGCCGAAGACCCATTGAAATCGCGTGAAACCAATGGCTGATCGCAGTAGTCGAGGATTCCCTTCAGTTCCCCATCTGCCGCAGTCCACATGGCGGTATTAACCTCATTAACGGTTGTCGGTTTTTCTGTTTCAACTACCAGATCAATCAGCGATACGTTGGGCGTTGGAACCCGGATGGCCATGCCGGTCAGCTTCCCCTCAAGTTGCGGGAGAACCAGCGCTGTTGCGGCTGTTGCTCCGGTTGTTGTCGGGATCATCGACATCCCGGCAGCCCGGGCCCGGCGCAGATCTTCGTGAGGGAGATCGAGGATTTTCTGATCGTTGGTGTAGGAGTGGACGGTTGTCATCATGCCCCGGATAATCCCGAAATTTTCAAGTAGGACTTTCGCGACCGGAGCCAGACAGTTGGTCGTACACGATGCGTTGGAAATAATGTCATGGACTTCCGGATTGTACAGCTTTTCGTTGATTCCCATGCAGATGGTGATATCTGAATTTTTTCCAGGAGCGCTGATAATAACCTTCTTTGCCCCGGCCGAAAGGTGTTTTGCTGCGTCGTTACGGGCTCTGAAAAGGCCGGTTGATTCAATGACGATATCAACGCCCAGTGCTTTCCAGGGCAGCAGTTCAGGATCCCGCTGGGTGAGAACTTGAATCTTCTTTCCATCAACGACCAGATTGTCACCTTCTGTTTCGACGGTTCCTGCAAATGTTCCATGAACTGAGTCGTATTTCAGGAGATGAGCCAGGGTTTCTGAATCGGTTAAATCGTTGATGGCAACGATTTCAAAATTATCGGACTGGCAGGCGATACGGAGGACATTCCTTCCGATGCGACCGAAACCGTTGATTGCAACTTTTACTGCCATTTTCCGCCTCCTTGATGGGCATGAAATAAATTTGGAGTTGTAATTTTCTGAAAATATTCGCGTATCTGGCATGCTGAAGATTGCCAATTACAAGAGTACATATAAATCAGCCGCTTTGCAAATCAGATTCACCGAAAAAAGTGAACGGTTTTCTCCTTGCAGCAGTGTCCAATATTAGGTATAAGGGCATCGCTCTTAGGGATGAAAGGGAACACCAGTGCGGGTATGTTTGCTGGCCAGCGGTAGTCGTGGCAACAGTACGTTGATTGAGGTCGACGGCTGCCGGATTTTGATCGATGCCGGACTGTCGGGTAAAGAGACCGAGCGGCGACTTTCAACCCTGGGATTGGCTGGCGACGATCTCGACGCGATTCTCGTGACTCACGAGCACCACGACCACGTTGGTGGCATCGGACCACTTGCCCGGCGTTATAATCTCCCTGTCCATATTGATCGGCAGACTCATGCCGCGTTACCAAAACTTGGAAAAATTGACCAACTCTGCCATTTTACAGCGGGAGAAGCGTTCTCCTGCCGGGGTCTCTCCGTCGCATCATTTTCAACGACCCACGATGCGGCAAATCCGGTTGGCTTTACCATCGATTCGAGTGAAGGTAAAATTGGTTTTGCGACCGATCTGGGGATTCCAACCCGACTGGTTGCCGAGCAACTGAAGACGTGTCGGGTTCTGGTTCTCGAAGCAAACCACGATGTCGATATGCTCCAGAACGGGTCATATCCGTGGGAACTCAAGCAGCGGATTCGGAGTCGGCACGGTCATCTGTCGAATAATGAATCGTGTCGCTTGCTCGAAGAGGTGAGCTGGCCGGGTCTTGAGGCGGTCTTTCTTGCTCACCTGAGCGAAGAGAATAACTGTCCGACAATCGCAGAACGGTTGTTTCGGCAGACATTAATGACTTGTGGCTATACCCCTGAAATTATTGTTGGTCGGCAGAGTCGTGTCAGTTCCTGTTATAATCCATCGTAAAGATAAATCTAAACTACTCTATTTGTTGGAGCAGAAATGGCTTGGAGAATTGTTGTAGGACTGAAGGATGGCGTCAAAGATGCGCGTGGTGAACGGATCCAGCGTGAATTAAAGGAACATCTGGGGATCGACGTGCCGCAGGTAAGGACACTCGACGTTTATACCGTTGATGCCGCGTTGAGTGATGCTGAGGTGGAACAGGCGGCCGCCGGGCCGTTTTCTGACCCGGTGATTCAGGAATACGCGATCAATCGCCCGCTGGCCCGCGATTTTGACACGTTGATCGAAGTCGGTTTTCGCCCGGGTGTCACCGATAATACCGGTCGGACAGCAAAAGAAGCGATCCAGTATCTGACTGGACGGTCCTTTGTTGACAGTGAAGCGGTTTACACGTCGACGCAGTATCTGTTTACCGGTCTGACCGATAAAATGCTGGCAGAGAAGGTTGCCGGAAATTTTCTTGCCAACGGTCTGATTCAGCACTGGACGATTCTTGCTGCTGATGAGCTTGATCCGCAGGTCGGTGTTCCCGTTTCGATCCCCCGGGTTGTCAGTGAAAAGCCTCCGACAGTACGGAGCCTCAGTTTGCAGTTGTCGGACCAGCAGCTTCTTGATATCAGTCGCCAGGGGATGTTGGCGCTCAATCTGGAAGAGATGCTTAAAATCCAGAAGCATATTGCTGACCCGCAAATCGTTGCTGCACGGCAGAAGGTTGGCCTTGATGACGCATTGACCGATGTCGAGCTTGAAGCTCTGGCACAGACCTGGAGTGAGCACTGCAAACATAAAATTTTCTCTGCAAAAATCGAATATGAGGACGAAAATGGCAATCTGCAGGTGATCGATTCGCTGTTCAAAACCTTCATCGTCGGTGCGACCGATAAGGTGAGAGAAAATCTTGGTGAAAAAGATTATTGCCTTTCGGTATTCAAAGATAATGCCGGGGTCATTGAATTCAATAAAGACTGGAGCATTGTCTTTAAGGTTGAAACACACAATTCACCCAGTGCCCTCGATCCTTACGGTGGTGCATTGACCGGGATTGTCGGTGTCAATCGTGATGGGATGGCGACCGGGATGGGCGCCCGACTGATTTTCAATACCGATGTCTTCTGTTTTGCCTCTCCATTTCTCGAAAAAGAGCTGCCTCCGCGGCTTCTCCACCCCCGGCGGATTTTTGAAGGGGTGGTCGAAGGGGTTGAACACGGCGGCAATAAGAGCGGGATTC
>CAZQFI010000130.1:0-3661 GCA_964592545.1 uncultured Geobacteraceae bacterium | reverse complement strand
AAAAAGGGATCTGAAGCTGCCTTGCAACCTTTTCAGCTTCGACGACTGCAGTGTTTGAATTCTGCTGAGGGACCGAACCATCATGAGCACACACGTCCCAGTGGTGCATCGTCAACCCGATGACATCGTACCCCTGCTCTTTGAGTAATGCCGCCGCAACAGACGAATCAATTCCGCCACTCATGGCGACAACGACTTTTTTATTCACAAGATCCTCAAATAGACAAAAAGGGTTCCGGCAAACGCAGAACCCTTTTAAAAAGTTAAACTATTTTCTTAAGAATTATGCTGCAGCATTCCGTTCTTTGTAGTCTTTTATTGCTTCATGCAATGCATCTGCAGCCAAATTCGAACAGTGCATTTTTGCCGCCGGCAAACCGTCAAGAGCTTCAGCAACCGCCTGATTGGTCAGAATCAGAGCCTCATCGATTGTTTTGCCAATCGCAAGTTCGGTCACCATTGAGGATGTCGCGATCGCGGCACCACAGCCAAACGTCTTGAATTTAACGTCCTTGATCACATCATCTTCAACCTGCAGGGAGATGCGCATAATATCGCCACACGAGGCGTTACCGACTTCGCCGACACCGTTGGCATTTTCAACTTCACCGACATTGCGGGGGTTGGAAAAATGATCCATAACTTTTTCTGTATACATAAGATATCTCCTTCTATTTTTTAGTGACTACAATTGACCATCCGACACGCATCACACGACAGGGGCGTCGGCTCAACACGATTATACAGCGGGCTCATTTCACGCAACCGCTGAACAATCGCGGGAAGTTCCTGCAAGATAAAATCGATCTCTTTTTCGGTATTATCGGGTCCGAGGCTGAAACGGGTACTCGAATGGGCCAGGACGATATCGACCCCCATCGCCCCCATAACATGGGACGGTTCAAGCGATCCCGAGGTACAGGCCGATCCCGACGATGCCGCAATCCCCTTCATATCAAAAAACAGCAACAGCGATTCCCCCTCAATATAATTGAAGCTGACATTCAGGGTATTGGGGAGTCGAAGATCGGCATTGGGATGACCGTTAAGCTTGACATCGGGAATCGTGCTGAGAATCCCCTGCTCCAGTTTGTCACGCAGACTGCGGACGTAGCTGTAATCTTTTTCCATATTCTGCTGTGCCAGTTCACACGCCAGACCCAGCCCGACAATTCCCGGCACATTATGGGTTCCGGCGCGGCGGTTGCGTTCCTGGTGACCGCCGTGCATAAACCGGGAAATCCGGGTTCCACGCCGCAGGTACATCGCTCCGACACCTTTAGGCGCACCGATTTTATGGCCCGAAATCACCGCCATATCGACATTGGCTTTACGCACATCAACGGAAATTTTTCCGGCCGCCTGAACAGCATCGGTATGAAAACGGATTTTATGTTTTTTGGCAATCTGACCGATTTCTTCAATGGGATAGATATTCCCGGTCTCGTTGTTCGCCCACATCACCGAAATCAGGATTGTTTTGTCGGTAATCGCCGCCTCAAGTTCCTTCAGATCGAGGCTGCCATCTTTATCAACTCCCAGATAGGTAACCTCAAAACCATCCTTCTCCAGCGCCTGACACGTCTCAAGAACTGCCGGGTGTTCTACGGCGGTGGTTATAATATGGTTCCCCTTATCCTTCAGGGCATCGGCCGTCCCTTTAATGGCGTAATTGTCCCCTTCACTGCCACACGAGAGGAAAATAACTTCAGCAGGAGAACAATTGAGCAGGTCAGCAACCTGCTGACGTGCTTTATCGATAGCGCCACCGACCATTCGTCCGGCCCAGTGGACACTGGAAGGGTTGCCAAACTGTTCACAGAAATAGGGCAACATCGCCTCCAGAATCTCTGGTTTGACTGCTGTTGTCGCGTTGTTGTCCATGTAGATCTTTTCCACGAAAATCCTCCGGTAAAACTGAAAATGTTAGCTGTTTGCCGCCCGGCAGGCAAGCTGCCGACGGCCGTCATTGGTTAAATCTTCAAGGGTCATCGACGCCAGAAAATTGCGAATCTGATTCCCCAACCCCTGCCATACCGACTGGGTTGTACACTCATTTTCACAGTTGCAGCTACCGTCAGCACTCATACACGATAACGGCATCAACGCCTCTTCAACGGTATCGATAATCTGATCAATCCGGATATCGGCTGCCGACCGTGCCAGAACGTAACCACCACCCGGGCCACGAACACTGTTCACAATGCCACCCCGCCGCAGCTTGACAAACAGTTGCTCAAGGTAATTCAGTGAAATCTTTTCCCGCTCGGCAATATCTTTTATTGAAACAGGCTGCCCGTTACTGGTCAGATTCAAACTGACAAGCGCCCGGACGGCATATTGTGCTTTGGTCGACATCCTCATCAGACGGCTTCTTTCTTCAGCGGCTCACCATCGTGTGTCTCGTACTGAGCAAGCCGTTCCTGTAAATTCTGCTGTTCTTTCTGTAACTCTTCAACCCGATCTTCAAGGCGATGCATCTGGTCAAAAATACAGCTGACCGCTTTAGCAACGGGGTCGGGAAGCTTGTCGTGTTGCAGATCAACACCCTGGCGCTTCTCCGCCGACATCACCACCCGGCCCGGAATACCGACAACCGTCGCCATTGGCGGAACTTCTTTGACAACAACCGAGTTCGAGCCGATTTTACTGTCATCACCGACTGTGAACGGGCCGAGGATTTTCGCCCCGGAACCGATAATGACGTTATGACCCAGCGTCGGATGGCGCTTCTCCTTTGCCCACGAGGTTCCACCAAGGGTTACTCCGTGATAAAGGGTACAGTTGTCACCAATTTCAGCGGTCTCACCAATGACCACCCCCATGCCGTGATCAATAAAGAAGCCCCGACCGATGGTTGCCCCGGGATGGATTTCGATACCGGTCATAAAACGGCCGACATGTGACACAAAGCGGGCGAGAAACTTCATCCCGTTGTTCCATAACCCATGGGAAAAACGGTAAAAAAGCATTGCGTGAAAGCCGGGATAGCAGAATATGATCTCAAAAACGCTCCGAACAGCCGGGTCACGCTCAAAGACAACTTTTAAATCTTCCTTGAGATGAGAAAACATAGACGACCTTTCACCAACCATTTACGGGAAAAACAATGTGCAATAAAAACACTAGGCATTCACATACGGCTTGTTATTTTTTATCATCAGCTCTCAGCTGCAATCCAGAATTATCATACCCGACTAAATCTGTCAATTATTTTCAAACAAAATAGTCAGGTATTTTTCCAACCCTTTTTCACCCGTAGATCTGCGTCCAAAACACCCCACCCGAAAGAAAATCGGATTCACCCGTTTTTAGCGTTGTTATCAGTCGACAACTGTACAAATATCCCCTATAATGCAGCGGTTTTTGTTGGTTTTCCATGATCCATTTATCCTATCCCTGTAAGGAGAGAGAAAATGCCAGATTTTAAGTATCAGGATCCAATGCCTCTCGGTCCAGACCCAACCAAATATTATAAAGTTGAAGGTTCCGAGAAATACGTCAGCGAAGTCGAATTTGATGGCAAAAAAGTCCTCAAGGTTGATCCCGAAGCCCTTGAGGTGTTGTCCAACACTGCGATGCGCGACGTCTCCTTCCTGCTGCGCCCCAGTCACAATGAGCAGGTTGCAAAAATTCTCAGCGATCCCGAAGCATCAGAAAA
>CAZQFI010000129.1:0-5670 GCA_964592545.1 uncultured Geobacteraceae bacterium | reverse complement strand
GTCAAGATTTAAAAAACAGTTCTGCGGATGAGCTGTTTGCGAGATGATCGACAGGATCCAGGTTCAGTGATGCCTGTTTTGTTGGTCGGGAACCAATTATTTAACAGGTGGGATTGCTCCCACCTGTTATTTGTTGAACGGTATAGTTTGCCATGGATCCATCTGCCGAATTTACACTGGGTTATATCCCCTATTTAAATTGCGTCCCTTTTTTTCATAACCTTAAAACGGCTGGCTTTAAAGGGCGGTTTGTCTCTGGTGTCCCGGCGGAATTAAACGTGATGCTGCAACGGGGGGAACTCAATGTCAGCCCCTCATCCTCATTTGAATATGCCCGTAACTGGCGCGATTATCTCCTTCTTCCCGGTCACTCCATCGCTTCACTTGAAAGGGTTAAAAGTGTCCTCCTTTTTTCTCCTGTCGATATTTCCGAGCTGTCGGGACAGCAGATTGCAATAACCGGGGAATCGGCAACATCAATCAATCTGCTCCGGATTATTTTCCGTGAGTTTTATGGCATTGATAATATTGACGATGCTGTTCCTGACGAGCCAATAGAAACATGGATCGCCCGGCGGCAGCCCGCTTTGTTGATTGGTGACCGGGCCTTGATCGCAGCCAATGCCCTTGCCGACGGTATGCAGATTTTCGATCTGGGTGACATCTGGTATCGGCAGACCGGATTGCCATTTGTTTTTGCCCTCTGGATGGTCAGTCGCAAGACGGTTGATATTTTTACCTCTGAACTGGCAGCGCTGACGGATCAACTGCACCGGTCGTGTCACCATCTGATGAAGAATCCTGTGCCAGTAGCAACCGCTCTTGCGCAGGATATGCCCCTGACACCGGATGAAATTATCGCGTACTGGCATACCATTGATTACCGGTTTGAAGAAAAGCATCAGCAGGGAGTCCAACTTTTTTTCAGTTTGTGTAAAAAACACCAATTGCTGTCTGAGGTCCCCGAACTGAATTTTCTGGATCTGTAGGACGTCTTCCTGCACTGCTTCTTTCTCCCCCTGACAATAAGCGTTTTCCCCCGGTAATGACCCGGGTGCCGTCAGGGAAAGAAATTGACTTTATAGGGGTTCTATGATCTTCTAGGTCGCTGTTTGAGATGATTTGGATAACCTTTGATGCAGTTGACAGATTTTGATTATGAACTTCCTGAGGAGCTGATTGCTCAGACTCCTGCGCCGCGACGTGATGCATCACGTCTGATGTATGTTGATCGTTCTGAGCAGAGCATTGAATCGCGACAGTTTGTCGATATCCTCGACTATTTCAGGTCTGGAGATGTTCTGGTTGTCAATGATACCCGGGTGATCCCGGCGCGGTTGCTTGGTCACAAGTTGACCGGTGGTAAGGTAGAAATTTTTCTGGTACGGCGTATCAGTGACGGTTGTGACTCTGAGGAGTGGCTCTGCCTGACAAAAAGTTCCAAGGCATTACGAGTTGGAACGGTTGTCACATTGAGTGACGACTTTTCTGCCGAGATTTTAGAAGAGGCGGAAACTCCATATCGCCGGGTGCGGTTTCGCTGCCAAGGTGATTTTATGGAGCAGGTGGAAACGTTCGGTCACCTGCCGCTGCCACCCTATATCAAACGTGAGGACAGTCGGGAAGATCGTTCCCGATACCAGACTGTTTTTGCTCGCGAAAAGGGTGCTGTTGCTGCACCGACCGCAGGTCTTCACTTTACCACTGAAATCCTGCACCGACTTGAAGCCATGGGAGTGGTCATCGTCAACTTGACACTGCATGTCGGGCTGGGGACGTTTCTGCCGGTGAGGGTTGAAAATATCAAGCAGCATAAGATGCACGCCGAACTCTACTCTGTTCCGTCTGAGACCGCTGCTGCGGTTAATCTTGCCCGCCAGGAGGGGAGGCGGGTTTTCGCTCTGGGAACAACCAGCGCGCGGGCTCTTGAAACAGCGGTGACCGATAACGGCAAATTGTCTGCCGGTTGTGGCGACAGTGAAATATTTATTTATCCGGGTTATCAATTTAAAATTGTTGATGCCCTGATTACCAACTTTCATTTACCAAAGTCGACTTTGCTGATGCTGGTATCGGCGTTTGCCGGACGCGATTTTATCCTTTCGGCTTATCGTCGGGCGGTTGCTGAGCGCTTTCGCTTTTTCAGCTATGGCGATTGTATGTTGATCGTGTAAAGCTGGGGGAGAAAATTGTCGGGTTTCAGATACGCTCTTTTACATCAGGATTCAAAATCTCAGGCGCGCCGCGGAAGGATTTCTACCTCACGGGGTGACATAGAGACGCCGGTATTTATGCCGGTCGGGACTCAGGCCACAGTTAAAGCGGTCTTGCCGGAGGCTCTGAAGGAGCTGGGTGCCCAGATTATTCTGGCAAACACTTACCACCTCTATCTGCGCCCCGGTCATCGTGTGATACAGACGCTTGGCGGTTTGCACAAATTTATGAACTGGGAGCGCCCAATTCTGACCGACAGCGGTGGTTTTCAGGTTTTCAGTCTTGGGGATTTGCGTAAGATCACTGAAGACGGAGCCGCCTTTCAGTCCCATATTGATGGCAGCAAACATCTTCTGACCCCGGAGTTGTCGGTAGAAATCCAGCGGGCACTCGGTTCCGATATTGTGATGGTTTTTGATGAGTGCATTCCCCATCCGGCTGAGCGCTCTTATGTTGTCGATTCGACCAACCGTTCGGCCCGTTGGGCAAAACGGTGCCGCCAGGTTCTTCCTGCCGGATCGAAGTCGGCGTTGTTCGGTATCGTTCAGGGGGGGATGGATCAGCAACTGCGGCAACAGAGTGCTGAGCAACTGCAGGATATCGGCTTTGAAGGGTACGCTCTCGGTGGTTTGTCGGTAGGGGAAGAGACCTCACTGATGTACGATATGATGGAGTACAGCCTGCCGTTGTTGCCTGCTGACCGACCCCGTTACGTGATGGGCGTCGGAACTCCTGAAAACCTGGTAGAAGGGGTGGCACGGGGGTGTGACATGTTCGATTGTGTTATGCCAACCCGGAATGCCAGAAATGGTGTATTGTTCACCAGCTCCGGGAGAATCAGTATAAAACAGGCACAGTATCGGGAAGATGATCGCCCTCTCGATCCTGAGTGTTCGTGTTATGTGTGCCGCAATTACAGCCGGGCTTATTTGCGCCACCTTTATACCAGCAAAGAAATTCTTGCATCGGTACTTAACACACACCACAATCTTTACTATTATCAGCAGCTGATGGCAGGGATACGGCGATCAATCGAAGAGGGAACTTTTAGCGAGTTTCGTAACAATTTTTACACAAGCAGAGAAATCTCAGGTCATTAACAACTATATAAATTAGACAGTTTGTCTGAAACACATTCAAGGAGGAAACTCAGATGGCAACAGAAGCTTTTGCAATGGCAGGTAATGCTGCAGCTCAAGGGCAACAAGGGGGATATCAGGGGATAATTATGCTGGTGGCGATGTTTGCCATCTTCTATTTTCTGTTGATCCGGCCACAGCAGAAACGGGCCAAGCAACAGAGAGATCTGGTCGCCGGCCTCAAGGCGGGCGACAGTGTCGTTTCTGCCGGAGGTATCCATGGAAAGATTACTGCGGTTGAAGAATCGACAGTGATGCTTGAAATTGCGACTGGTGTCAAAATTAAAATGAACCGGGCTTCGATTACCGAGGTCAAGCAGTAACAGCCCTGCTATTAACGCTTTATAGGGAGATAGAACGCAAATGTCCAATAGTCTGAAGTTCAGGAGTATACTGGTTTTACTCTGCCTACTCCTGTCATTTTTTGCCATTGCCCCAACCCTGATGCAGAATAATCTGCCCCAGTGGTGGCCCGATACTTTCCGTCCGATTCAGCTTGGTCTCGACCTTCAGGGCGGGATGCACCTGGTTCTCGGTGTTGATGTCGATAAAGCGGTTGAGAGCCGTATCGATACAATCATTGATCAGGCCGAGACCCAGTTGCGCGAGAAGGATATTATTTTCAAACGGATTGAACGTCGTCAGGGCGATCGACTGGTTGTTCTCGTTTACGATAACGAGGAAGGAGCCAAAGTTGATGCGTTGATGGCGGATGAATATCCCTCTCTCGAGGCAGAAACATTCACAGGAGAAGGTGGTTATATTGAAAAGAACTACCGCCTCAGTGATAAAGAAATTGAGAATATCAAAGACTATGCGGTGCGTCAGGCTTTAGAGACGATGCGTAACCGGATTGACCAATTTGGTGTCAGTGAGCCGACGCTGCAACGTCAGAGTGGCAACCGGATTCTGATTCAGCTCCCCGGGGTCGAAGATCCCGAGCGGGCTATCGCTCTGCTGGGTAAAACGGCACGGCTTGAATTTAAAATAGTTGATGAAACGGTCAATATCCAGGATGCTGTTGCCGGTAAATTGCCTGAAGGGACACAGCTCCTTTACGAGCGGAATGTTAACAAGGCAACGGGCGCTGTGACAGAGAAGCCGCTGGTCGTCTTTGACAAAACGGTGTTGACCGGTGACCTGCTGTCAGATGCAAATGTCCGGATTGATACCCGTTTTAACGAGCCTTATGTTTCGATCACCTTCAACTCGGTTGGAGCAAAGCGTTTTGATCAGGTCACGGCAGCCAATGTCGGCAAGCGGATGGCCATCGTTCTTGATGATACCGTCTACTCCGCTCCGGTGATCCGTGAACGCATTGCCGGTGGCAGTGCTCAGATTTCCGGGTCATTCACCTCTCAGGAAGCGACCGACCTGGCGATTATTCTGCGCGCCGGTTCTTTACCTGCTCCCGTCAAGATTCTTGAAAACCGGACAGTTGGCCCCTCTTTAGGGCAGGATTCCATCGATAAGGGGATCAAGTCAATTTGGGTTGGTGCCTTCCTTGTCGTTCTGGCAATGATTATTTACTACCAGCTGTCGGGGATTGTGGCCGTTATCGCGCTGACCCTCAACCTGGTCTTTATCACAGCGATGCTGTCGCTGTTCGGTGCCACTTTGACCCTGCCGGGTCTGGCCGGTATCGTTCTGACCATCGGTATGGCGGTTGATGCCAACGTTCTGATTTTTGAACGGATCCGTGAGGAAATTCGCCTAGGCCGGGCACCGAAACTGGCTCTCGACTCAGGCTATGGAAAAGCCTTTATTACAATTATTGATGCCAATCTGACGACGCTGCTGGCAGCGCTGGTCCTGTTCCAGTTTGGTACCGGACCGGTCCGTGGTTTTGCTGTCACTTTGTCGATCGGTATTATTACTTCGTTGTTTACCGCAATTTTTGTTTCGCGGGTTGTTTTTGATCTTTTCCTAAAAGGCCGCGAAGTTAAGCGGCTGAGTATATAAGGAGGCTTAACGGCATGCAGCTGATCAAGCCCGATATTAATATTGATTTTGTTGGTAAACGTAAACTTGCATTGATTGTTTCAATCGCACTCATTCTTATTGGCCTGGCTTCTCTGGTCGTTAAGGGGGGGCCGAATTACGGGATCGATTTTACCGGCGGGACCCTGGTGCAGGTTAAATTTGTCCAGCCGACCGATGCAACAGCGATAAAGAAGGCGTTGTCGGAACTCGAACTTGGAAGTCCGGTTGTCCAGAGTTTTGGTGATAACCAGAATGAATTTCTGATCCGCGTCGATAAAGCTTCGGGCGAACTGAAGGGGCTTTCCATGCAGATTGAGAAAGCTTTGGATCAGAC
>CAZQFI010000128.1:0-3021 GCA_964592545.1 uncultured Geobacteraceae bacterium | reverse complement strand
AACAGAAATTAAAGCTTCTCGCTACGATCGATGAATTAACAGGAGTGTATAATAGACGCGCTTTTCTTGAGTTGATCAAAAAAAATGTCTATCGGGCCAAACGTTATCATGAGCCCTTATCGTTGATGATCTTTGACATCGATTTTTTCAAAAAGATCAACGACACGCATGGGCACGGCGTTGGTGATGACGTATTGAAATCGCTCGTCCATGTCGTCTTTGAAAATATTCGCCAGGAAGATTTGCTGGCACGCTGGGGAGGAGAAGAGTTCATGATTCTGATGCCCCAAACTACGCTTAAGGCCGCATTTGATCTGGCGGAACGCTTGAGAAAAAATATTGAAAAACATGAATTTTCCAAAGTGGGTAAGGTAACAGTCAGCCTGGGACTCGCAGAATATTCCTCAGAAGATGATATTGAGTCGTTTATCAAACGGGCAGATGACGCACTTTACCTGGCGAAAGGTCAGGGTCGGAACAGGGTCGAATTTTCTCCTTAAAGTTTGACCGGTTTTTCTCTTGGGCACTTGACATCTCATTAAGTCGCAGTAAATTACTAAGTGGTACCGGTTGGTTTGAATTTCACGTCTGAATGTTGGATTGGATTCTTCTGAGCACAGGGGAAACGGTTCAATTTTATCCCGCAGATCTCCAGTCCATCAAGTTTTCTGAGTATGCTTGTTGATCAGGAGGCTGTCATGACTGAATCACTTCTGAGCAAACGTATCGAAGCAATGCTGGAACGTGCCGATATCGGCCTTGAGGGCAAGCGTCCCTGGGATATTCGGGTCAAAAACCGACGGTTATTTCAGCGGGTTCTGACGAAGGGGAGCTTGGGGTTTGGTGAGGCCTACATGGATGGCTGGTGGGATACCGAATCTTTGGATCAACTGGTGACGCGCCTGATCTCGTCCCGTCTTGATGAACAATTCAAATCGCTGATTATTTTTATCGATTCAATGAAGGCTGTCTGCTTCAATCGGCAATCTTCCCGCCGGGCCTATATGGTGGGTAAAAATCATTATGACATCGGCAATGACCTCTATCGCTGCATGCTCGACTCAAGAATGATCTACAGTTGTGCGTATTGGAAGACGGCCAAAACGCTGGACGATGCCCAGCGTGACAAACTTGAGCTCACCTGCCGAAAACTCCACTTGAAACCGGGTCAGAAAGTTCTTGATGTCGGTTGCGGGTGGGGGGGGACGGCACGCTATATGGCTGAAAACTACGGGGTTGACGTCGTCGGAGTGACAATCTCTGAAGAGCAGGCCAGGCTTGCAAAAGAGAACTGCTGCAACCTTCCGGTTGATATTCGGGTTCAGGACTATCGTGACCTTGAAGGGCAATTTGACCGAATTGTCTCAATCGGGATGTTTGAGCATGTCGGGCATAAAAATTTCCGCACGTATTTTAAGAAGATCAGCGAATTATTGAAAGATGACGGCCTCTTTCTGCTGCACACCATCGGTGGAAATACCCCGGCCAAGCGAACTGACCCGTGGATTGAGCGCTATATTTTCCCCAATGGGGTGATCCCCTCGTCACAGCAGATCAGTTCAGCTTTTGAGGGATATCTGGTTCTCGAGGACTGGCATAATTTTGGTCTTGATTACGATAAGACGTTGATGGCCTGGTACGACAATTTTGTCAAGAGCTGGCCGCAGCTGCAAAACAATTACGATGAACGGTTCCGGCGGATGTGGACCTACTATCTGCTTGCCAGTGCCGGATCGTTCCGGGCCCGGGAAAATCAGTTGTGGCAGATTGTGCTGGCAAAAGAGACGCTGTCCGAAAATTATTATTTTCCACGCTGATTCCGGCAGCGCCAATGACGTTACTAGCTACATCTCCGGAAGTTCAAGCCCTTCGTATCCAGCGAGAAATGTCCTGATTTTTGCCGCGATCAAAGCCACTCCGCCACGTTCTTCACTCTCGATATTCAGTGGCAACTGCGGGTCGTGGAGTGACTTGCGCAGCAAGGCCCAGCCGTTTCCGGAACTGGCATCGCAGCTCACGTGAACTCCTTCGTAGCTGTCGGGAGTCAGGCTCCATCCCTCGGTCTGTTCAGCAAATCGGGCAAACCCTTCCAGAACAGTATCGGCGTAGGTGCTGAAATCATCAGTGACAATTTTCGGGCGAAATTCTGCCGCTTCAGCCGGTTCGGGAAGCTCCGCGATCAGTTCATCAATGGTTCCATCCCCGGACACTTTCAGCTGAGCCATTTTGATCAGGATTTTGGCAATCTGGTAGGCGCCGTCATCAAGAAAATAATTTTCTTTCAGTGCTCCGTGCCCAGAGGTTTCCAGCGCCAGATGGCACTCTTTTCCTTCTCCATTGAGGCGGATTGCTTCGTTGATGACGTTACGGTAGCCGCGCTTAAAGCGATGGTGAATCCCTCCGAGTTTATCTTCAATCCACCATTTAAGCCCGGTTGATGTGACCGAATCGGTCACGATGATCGATCCGGGGTGCTCTTCAAGGACGATTGCCGCCATCAGGGCAATAAAGCGGTTACGGTTGATCGGGGTGCCATATTTGTCAACTGCTCCGGCACGGTCGACATCGGTATCAAAAATGATCCCGAAATCGGCCTTGTTTTTCTTCACGGCAGCAATGATTGATGCCATTGCCTGGTTGTCTTCGGGGTTGGGAATATGGTTGGGAAACATCCCGTCGGGTTCGAGGAACTGGCTCCCTCTGGTATCTGCTCCGAGGGGGTGAAGAACTTTGTCGACAAAGAAACCAGCCGCACCGTTGCCGGCATCGACGACAATTTTTAACCCGGCAAGGGGTGTTGCCACACCGCTGTTGGTGCGGATAGTGTGAACAAGATGGGCGGCATAATCGTCCATCAAATTAATTTTGGGGACTGCGACCGTCGAAATCTCGGGAAGTTCGCTGATCTCTGCCGCCCGCGTCAGGATTTCGGTGATCTCTTTTTTCCCCAATCCGCCATCGCGGAGGAAAAATTTCATCCCGTTGCGGTTGAAGGGGAGATGGCTGGCAGTGAGCATCATG
>CAZQFI010000127.1:0-1641 GCA_964592545.1 uncultured Geobacteraceae bacterium | reverse complement strand
CCACAGCTTTCCTGCAACGGATGTCGTTTTGCGAATCAACCATCGCGACGTTGAAAAGGGATCGTAATGATTGGTATCGTCGTCGTGAGCCACGCCGGGCTGGCAGATGCGTTAATCGAAGCTGCTGAGCTCATTATCGGTCCCCTTGAGGCGGTGGCGGCCGTTTGTATTGACCGGGATATGGACATTGACGCTGCCAAGAATAAAGTGCAGCAGGCGGTTACTTCGGTTGGTAAGGATGGGGCGGGGGTCTTGATATTGACCGACCTTTTTGGTGGAACACCGACAAATCTCAGTGCCGAATTTCTTCAGCCCGATGCGGTTGAAATTCTCACCGGGGTCAATTTACCGATGTTGATCAAAGGCGCTGGCGCTCGCAGTCAGCACGATCTTGACGGGTTGACATCCCTGCTTAAGGAATATGGCGGTCACGCAATCATGCGTCCTGCTGACCTGCTACGTTGATGTTGATTTTTTAGACATCTGGAGAACTGATGACTCTTGTTTTAACGCGTATCGATAATCGACTGATTCATGGACAGGTTCTGGAGGCCTGGGTTCCTTTTGTTCATGCCGACTCTATTGTCGTTGCCAATGATGAGGTTGCAGGAAACTCGTTGAAGAAAATGATGATGAAGGCATCGGTTCCCAGTCGAATGAAGGTTGAGATAGGAACAATTGACGAGGCGGTTGCTTTGCTGAATTCGGATCAGCTTGATCGGCGGCGGGTTTTATTGCTGTTTGGCACTTCGGCAGATGCACTGCGTGCATACCAGGCGGGGTTGAAGTTTGATCAGCTGAATCTGGGAAATATGCATGCGGATAAAGGGAAAGCGCGGTTCAGCTGTACGCTGTTTTTAAATCCTGAGGACCTTGAAAATCTGGAAGCTCTTGATCGTGCCGGTGTCAAAATTACTTCGCGCTGCATCCCGGCAGACAGCGAGCGTTCGTGGCGGAAGCTGATACCGACAGTTAAGGGGAGGGACTGATGGTTTTCAGCCTGTCTTTGGGAGCTCTGGTCTCATTGATCTGTGGCCTGGACCGGGTCGCCATTCTGCAGCTTATGATCTCTCGCCCGATTGTTGCGGCTCCGCTGGCCGCTCTTCTGTTGGGAGAACCACTGGTTGGGCTGCAGATCGGGGTGATGGTTGAGCTGTTGTGGCTGGCCCGATTGCCGGTTGGGGCAGCGGTGCCTCCCGACGATACCCAGGTTGCGATTGCGACCAGTGTTCTGACGGTCATTTTTGAAAGGGCACTGAACACATCGGGGATAGAACTGATCTTGCTGTGTCTGCTGATTGCGACTCCGCTCGGAAAAGTCGGGCAATATTTTGACCATTATGCGCGGCAATATAATGTTTCTCTGGCAACGCGAGTTGATACCGCTCTGGATCAGGGGGCTCTGACCCGGGCTGAATTTCTCCATCTGCGCGGGCTGGTCAGTTTCACTCTGGCGGCCCTTGGTACCTATGCTGTTATTATGGCTGGCGGGCTTGTTGCGGTTCCCCTGCTGTGGCCCCTCATTCAGAAATCTTTTGGTTATTCTACGGCATGGGTCGAGTTGGCTCTGCCGCTGATTGGTGTGGCTGTTGTTCTGGGGACAATCAACGTCAGTCGGGCAATTACGTTGTTCTGTGCCTC
>CAZQFI010000126.1:0-2270 GCA_964592545.1 uncultured Geobacteraceae bacterium | reverse complement strand
TCGATTCGCGCATAAACTCACGGGTCTTGCGGAGACTCTCGTGCTGCTTGCGGTAGAGGATATAAGCTTTGGCCGTTTTCGCATGGCCGTTTTCGATGAGTATTTTCTCGACCAGATCCTGAACATTTTCGACCGTTGGAACCCGGTCGTCTTTGTAGAGAACGGAGAGGATACCGCCAACCTGGCGGGTGATATCGATAGCCCGATCAAAATCGGTGCCACCAACGGATTGAACTGCCTTGATAATTGCCTGGGAAATCTTCTCTTCAACGTATGGAACGAGTCGCCCATCACGCTTACGGATAAACTCAACCATGGAGCCCCTCCCTGCCAATCCGGCAGGAAAATATTCTATAGAAACAGCGATGTGAATAACGCTGAAAACCCTACCATAAAGTCTCCGCTCTTCCAAAGACAAAATCACAACATCTTGTAGATTTTTAACTGCTATGCCACTATATATTGTCAATCAACTGTTTATATCCTGTGGATGGAGAGGGCTAAATCACAGCAATTACACCTGCTTTTTCAGCTAAACTTAAAGTGTTTGTTCAACCAACAGGGGAGACGGAAAGAAGAGAAAAAATGGAGCGGTTATTGTGCGAACCGGCTTTCCAGTAACGCGGCAAAGCGCACAACAGATGTGGTCCGTTTCAACTTGCCGAGATCGCGTTGCAGAAAATCATCGGGGATAAAATTCAGGAGGTCTTTCAGCTTCATTAACGCCTGCCGTTCGCCGCAGAATTTGACAAGGTAACGGGGCAGGAGGATGTTCAACAAGTCACAGACATCTTGCCGCCGCTGCCTCTCGTCAACGGTATCGGGGAGCACCCCGCGAATCCGTTGAAACAGCCACGGATCGGCCAAAACACCCCGCCCCAGCATCAAGCCGGCAGTGCCGGTCTGCTGAATCAGAGACTGGCCGATTTTGGCGGTCGTAATATCGCCGTTGGCAATAACGGGGAGATCGGTCCGGGAAATCGCCTCGGCAAGCAGATCATAATCGGCAGCGCCATTGTACTTCTGAACGACCGTCCGCGGATGGAGAATCAGGTAGTCGACTCCGACATCCTGATAAAGTCTCAACAACTCAAACACCTGGCGAGGATCACGGTAACCGGACCGGCACTTGATTGAAAAACTGCCCGTTATCGCTGCACGCAGTTGAGTCAGGATTTCCGCAAGTTTTTCCGGCTCTTTCAACAATTCCCCGCCCGTTGCACCGGTCGTCATCCGGCCATAAGGGCAGCCAAGGTTCAGATTCAGATGGCGACAACCGACATCCTGAACCTGTTTTGCTGCGTCAGCCAGTGCCCGCCCGCTGTTACCGATCAGCTGGACAACCAGCGGGATATCCGCATCATGAGCGGCAATTTCTGCCAGATCACTACGGCCGATTCGCGTTCTCGATTGCTGCTGAACCCGGACAAATTCCGTAAAGACAACATCGGGAGAATAGTGATCGATGTAGCTGGCACGCAGCGCACTGTTGGTCAACCCCTGCATCGGAGCCAGCATCAACGGAACCGTCCCCGCGGCCCAGGGAAAAAGACTCATCGTGCTTCCCGTCCCAGCAACGGCCGCAGCAACCCTTCGAGTCCATTCACCTTGATTTCGTAAATTTCGAGCAGCTGCCGCCCCAACACCCCGTCAGGAAGCCGATTGGCAACAATCCAGACGACGTAGGGTTCCGGCAGGTCAACCAGCAACCTTCCGGCGTATTTCCCGTAGGGCATTTTAGCCAGCGCCAGTTGCTGCAACGATTGAGGATCGGGGGCGACGGTTCGTACCATAATATTTGTCCAAAAACAGAAATTGTTGGCTGAACGGTTCTTGTATCACAAAAGCAAATCACGATTCCACGCTGTCAGGAATAAAAAAACAATCCCAATTTCAAAAAAATTACGATATAATAATGTGCTTTCGCTAAGATGCCCTGCTATTCTGTGGCTATAAAACGATGCGACCAATTGAAAAGTTCTTCATATCTCCCCGACTGATCTGCCTCTTCGTCGGGCTGCTGCTTCTCGGTGCATCCCTCATCGATTATCCGGGATTACTGAAACTGGAATACCCATTTTACGATCTCTGGATGACATTCAGAACCACTCCCGGCAACAAAAATGTTGTTCTGATTGCAGACAATCGGAACACCGGCGAAAAAGACAACAAAGACCTGGATGCCAAATTAAAGCAGCTGGGCGGGGAAGATATCACCTTCCTCACCTCCAGTGACAAGGCAGCAAGCCTTGCCGAAACAGCCCTTCAGA
>CAZQFI010000125.1:0-7145 GCA_964592545.1 uncultured Geobacteraceae bacterium | reverse complement strand
GCAGAAGGGGTTGTTTGAGCTGGCTGATCACGGAACCCTGTTTCTTGATGAAATTGCGGAGATGGAACCGGGACTGCAGGCAAAATTATTGCGGGTTCTCGAAGATATGACCGTGACAAGACTTGGCGGGCAGCAGCCGATTCATGTTGATGTTCGCATCGTTACAGCGACAAACCGAAATTTGCGTGAACGGATACAGGCCGGATTGTTCCGGGAAGATCTCTTTTATCGTCTCAATGTTTTTCCGATTCTGGTGCCGCCCCTGCGGGAGCACCCCGAAGATATTCCTTTGCTGGCAGAGTTGTTTCTGAAAGAATTTCTGCTGCACACTCCGGATAAACAGTGTGAATTCTCTGCCGAAGCGTTGCAGTGTCTGCAGCGGCATGAATGGCCGGGAAATGTCAGGGAGTTGAAAAATGTTATCGAACGGACAACGCTGCTCCACCCCGGCGGTCGGATAACCTGTGATAACCTGGCGCTGGTCGGTTGTTGTTCTGAGCCCTCCGCCGCAACGGGGACGATGGAACCACTGTCTGAGGTTGAGAAAAAACATATTCTGTTTGTGTATCAAAACACCGATCACAACAAGACCCGAACCGCAGACATTCTCGGGATTAACCGTTTAACCTTGAGACGCAAATTAAAAGAGTACGGGGTCGAATAGGAAGGGCTCTGCCCGGCACGGATCGGTAAGGCGGAAAATCAATCGAGGTTTTTGGTCATTTTCAGGATGTTCGTGCCTCCCTTACGGATATATTCAACCTTATCCATGAGTTTGTAAATAAGCTGAATTCCGCGTCCCCCCTCATCTTTAAGGCGGGTTTTGAGCTTTGCTGTTGCTTCGATATCGAATCCCTGCCCCTGATCAAAAACCTTGATGATCAAATCGTGATCAGAGGCAGAGATAAGGATTCGGACTTCTTTGTCGGGGTCACTGTCATTCGCGTGGCAGATTGCATTTGCCAGCGCTTCTGTCAGAACCAGATTGAGATGATAGGCGAGCTCACGGCGGTTCCCTGTGTAGCTCTTCAGAGAGTACGCCATGCTCTCACCAATCCGTCCAACCATCCCGAGGTATTTGGTCTGGTTGGGAACGGTGATATCAACTTCAACCCGTTTCTTCATTCTGCTACTTTCTTCGGTCGGTTACGCTTTAAAACTTTTCAGGACCTCATCAAGATTATTGAAAATTTCAAAAACCCGATGGAGGCGAGTCAGTTCAAACATCGAACGGACTTGAGGCTGCAGACTGCACAATTTGAGGCTTCCCTCACGGGCACTGGCATTTTTGAAACCGGAGACCAGCGCGCCAAGACCCGAAGAATCGATAAAGCGAACCTTGCTGAGGTCAATGACAATATTGCATTTTCCCTCATCAAATAATTGCAACATCTGTTCTTTCAGATCGCTGCTGTTATGGGCATCCATCCGCTCTTCTTCAATCGTGATAACGACAACGTCTTCCTGTTCCGCTATATTCAACTGCATCATTTTCTCCTTTTTACTGGTTTTATTTATCTTCCGATTTGTTTCCAATTGTAGCTTATTTTTGTCCGGTTGGCTGCAAAATTAGTATCATTGCAGAACCTTCATAATGACGAGGGTGATATCATCGTTAAAATGGCGCATTCCGGTAAATATTCGTCCCTGCGTCATGATCCGGTCGATCAATTCCTGCGGTTCGAGATGGTTCCCCTCTTCGAGGAGTTTCCCCAGCCGCTCAATACCAAACAGCGTCCCGGTTTTGTTTTCCGCTTCAATAATGCCGTCGGTATACAGCAGCAGGACATCGCCCGGTTCGAGATCGGTCTCTTTCTGTTCAAAAGAGATGTCACTCTTGACGCCAAAAATTAAGCCATCGGCATCGAGGGTCACAATCTGTTTGGTCTTATCTTTCCACAGCAGCGGGGTATTATGACCGGCATTACTGTAAACCAGCCGGTGTTCCGGAGAATTATACTGCAGATAGAACATGGTCACAAACAGGTCAGAGCGGTCGAGATCCTTCAGGAAGTAGACGTTAAGAGCTTCGAGCATTTTTGCCGGTTGCTGGATGTTTTCCATCCGGGCATGGATGAATGTTCTGGTTTCGGCCATAATCAGAGCCGAACCAATGCTGTGACCTGAGACATCGGCGATAATCAGGTCATACGAGGAATTGTCGCGTTCGATAAAATCGTAGTAATCTCCTCCGACCTGGTGAGCGGGGACGCACAGTCCGGCTATTTTGATATTTTCCATGGCCGGAAGATTCGTCGGCAGAAGTCCCATCTGAATATCTTTGGCGATCTGCATTTCGCGTTCCTGTTCGCGGACCCGCAGAAGTTTTTGCAGTTGCTGATCATTGCGCCAGGCAATACTGATCTGCCCGGCAAGATTTTCAAACAGAGCGATAAACTCGTCGGTAAAAATCCCTTTTGCCGTTTTTGAAAAGGCGGAGAGAATCCCGATCGGTTCACCTTCAAAGACGATCGGTGTATGGGCCAGACAGGTAATGCCATCCCGCCTGATGTGTTCTGCGGAGAGGGGTTTGTCGATATTGTCGGTATCGTTGACAACAGTCGTGGAATTGGTCAGAAAGGTCTGGCCGATATAGGTCTCCATGTTGAGATTGCGCTCAAATTGACCAAAATGTTCCGATGACGTTCCGACCAGACTTTTGACCATTAACGTCATCGATTCGGGTTCAAGGAAGCGGATAACGCAGAGGTCAAATTTAAACTGCTGGGCCAGTAATTCAAGGATACCGTCAAGGGTTTTCTGAAAATCTTTTTCGCTCGAGACAATTTGTGCCGCTTCGTAGAGAACACTTAACTGTTCCCGGCTTGATGCGTGGTTGATGGTGACGGTTCCGAAAATATCGAAGACATCTTCCATCTCACTGCCGCGGGCGGACAGGTAGTTCTCAAGGATAATTCTCGCCGGAGCTGCACCGACATGACCGGCGAGGGTCCGCTCGGTAAAACTTTTGAGGTTGGGGATCTCGTGATCGGACAGCCCCCCCCGGGAATCGATTTCTTGGTGTTTCAGATAGTCGGCTATCGCGGCCTGTGCCGGTTTTTCTCCGATGAACTTCGACATGAGTTCGACAAATTCCATGACGGTCGGAGCTTTACTGATCCGTTTCAGTCGTCCCGGCTGGCGCGGCTGGTCGGTGAAAACATCGATGAATTTTTCGGCCTGAAATTCTTCCTCTTCACCCTGTTTGGTAAAGAACGAGAGGGTCAGGTAGGCGGCGAGGTTGAACAACATACTCCAGAACAGTGAGTGGGTATAGATATCAAAGCCGTGGAGGCCGAACAGTTCCAGCGGTTTAAGTAATCCGATCCCATAGGGACCATTGTCCAGCAGACTGACATCAAGCCACCCCGACCGCACAAATGAGGGGATCAGCAGGGTATAGAACCAGAGGGCAAAACCGAAGCAGATCCCTGCAATCGCCGCCTTGTGGTTTGCTCGCCGCCAGAAAAGTCCGCCGATCACCGCCGGGGCAAACTGGGTTGCCGCAGCAAAAGAGATCAGTCCCATGTTGACCAGAGCATAGGAGTCACCGATCACCTTGAAATAGAAATAACCGATAAAAATAACTTCGAGGATGCTGATCCTCTTGATGTTGATCAGCAGCCCGGAAAGGTTTTGTGCCTGGAACTTCATCTTCAGGATGATCGGCATGACCAGATGGTTGAGGGTCATGGTCGCAATGGTGACCGAAGAGACCATCACCATCCCCGCTGAGGCCGACAGCCCGCCGATAAAGACCAGCAGTGCCAGCCAGGGGTGTCCCGATGCCAGCGGCAGCGTCAGGACAAAATAGTCGGCCTGAGTGGTATCGCCGCCATTGATAATCAGCCCCCCAAGGGCAATCGGGAGGACGAACAGGTTGATCAGAAACAGGTACGCCGGAAATTTCCACATGGCCGATTTTATATGCTCAACATTGGTATTTTCGGTGATCATAATGTGGAACTGGCGGGGGAGAAACATGACAGCCATCATCGAAAGGATGATCAGGGTAAACCATTTGGTGTAGGGGGTTTGCTCGGTTCCGAGCAGCAGCAGGTTGTGGCGGTCGGGAAATTGTTCCAGAAAACGCTGGAAGATATCGATGAAACCATCAAACAGGCCGTAGGTGACAAAAATGCCGACAGCAAGGAAAGCGACCAGCTTCACCAGTGATTCAAAAGCGACGGCAACCACCAGTCCTTCATGTTTCTCGGATGAATCGAGGGAGCGGGCACCAAACAGCATGCCGAAAGCCGCCAGCAGCAGGGCGACGAAAAAAGCGAGATCGATCGAGCCGGGAAGTTTGGACGCGTAGTCGTACAGTCCGTTATTCGGATTGGTCAACGGCATTGACAGGATTGCCAGGGTCTGGGCGATCGCTTTCAACTGCAGGGCAATGTAGGGGGTAATCCCGAAAATTGCAAACAGGGTGACAATAGCTCCAAGCATACTGGAACGGTCGTAACGGCTGGAGATAAAGTCGGCAATACTGGTGATATTCTGCTGCTTGCTGATGAGGACCATTTTGCGCAGAACAAACCACCAGGTAAAAGCAATCAGAGTTGGACCGAGATAGATTGGCAGAAATTCAAGACCGCTGGTGGCCGCTTTTCCGACACTGCCGTAAAATGTCCAGCTGGTGCAGTAGACGGCCAGAGACAGAGAATAGATGTGCGAGTTTTTCAGCAGACAATTGCCTGAGCGGCGACATTTTTCGGCGTAACAGGCAACCAGAAACAGCAGGGCGAAGTAACCGAGGGAAACCAGCAGGACAGTTTTTGTGGAGATCATCGACATAAAAAGGACGGTCTTTGCCGGGATCATGACTCGTTTTTATCCTCCACAGGGTCAGAACTGCTCTGTGATCCTTTTTGGGTAAAGCGGACAAAGATCCATATCACTGCGATCGAGATAGGCCAGCCGGTGAAGAAATAAAAAACCAGCTTTGGAATGCCGAATATGGGCTGCTCACTATTAAAAATGTGAATGAACGGGAAGTTGATCATGACCAGGCCCAGAATCAGACAGAGAATCCATGCTTCTCTGATTGAGCTTTCCCGAGTCTCTTCCATGGCAAGCATCCCTTCAGGTTCATTCGTTTTGCTGGCACGTACGCCTAAAACAACCCACATAACACAGACTAATCCTCAATCGGTAGAATTACAACAGTTTATTATAAAATTCACATGGGAAAAATGGTAAAAGTTTTATGGCGTTAAAAACCGTTGTCGTTTTCAGATTTTTTCTTCGGTTTGACGCTTAAGAGATGGGTGTGCTACTTAGCTATGTTAGGCTGTTGTGTTTGTTTGGTTCGGGGATGCGTTCATTTAAGGGGTATGCTTTTGCAGGGCAGGGTTTTTCAAAGAGTAAAGACGGGGGTTTTCAGCTTTTTTATTGTCGGGTTGGCCTTTATCTCCGGGTGTGCGGTGGTTGATTCATCTTCTTCGCCCGCTGCTAATGTCTCTTCTCTCGATAGTTATCAATCGGAATTAACCGACCCTGAAGCAAAAGCATTTTTCGCTTTCTGCGAATTCAGAGTCCTTGGTGCCGAAAATCGTTGGGACGAGGCGATTGCCGCTCTGGAGCGGACAGTAGATTTTGACCCGCAGTCCGAGTATCTGCAACTTCTGTTGGCAAAAGTCTACCTGCATCAGGGAGATCCCCAGCGGGCGGTGACAGTGCTGGACCAGTTTCTCAGCCGGGAGCCCGACAGCGTTGCAGGCCATACCCTGCTCGGTGATATTTTTAATTATCAGCACGATTATCCTGCCGCCCTCGACTCTTTTCAGGCCGGGTTGAAATTGGCTCCAGATGACCCCGAGTTACAACTTCGGCAGGCACTTGCTTTGGCCCACCTCGATCGAACCACCGAAGCGATAACCGTTCTGAATAAATTGCTGAAACAGCAGCCTGAGAACACCCTTGCCCAGCTTGCTCTGGCCCGTTGTTTCATCAAGCAGGAGCAACCCGATAAAGCCACGGGTGTTTATAAGCACCTGCTGAAACAACACCCGGGTTCGTCACAGGTTGTTCTCGAGTATGGTCATTTTCTGGAACAACACGATCCTGCTGCTGCTCACGAACTGTATCTCTCCTTTATCGCTGAAAACCCGCGGGCGGTTGCGATCAGACAGAAGCTGGCACATTATGCCCTGATGCACGAACAGCTTGAGGATGCTCTTGCCCACTATCAGACAATAAGGCAGCAGATTCCGGACAACCTGCGGGTTGTCAACCAGATCGGCCTGATTCACCTGGAAATGGAAAGATGGACAGATGCTGAGAAAGATTTCCGCTTTCTGCTGAACAAGGGCTACCAACCGGACAGCAGTCGCTACTATCTTGCCATGGCATTAACTTCACAGCAGAAAACGGTTGAGGCGATCGCGGTTCTTGAACCGCTGGGCGAGACGTCACCTATCTATACCGAAGCCCGTTTACAGCTGGCTTATCTGTACAAACAGACAGGTCAGAGCGATAAGGCCATTATCGTTCTGGAAAAAATGGTTGAGCGTAAGATTCAGCACCCTGAAGTGTACTATTATCTGATTGCATTTCTGGGAGATCGGGCCGACTACGACCGGGCGCTCAGCGTTGCAACAGCCGCAACCGAGACGTTTCCCGAGAATACGCAACTTCTTTATCAACTCGGGGTGCTGTACGAAAAAATCGGCAAGCGGCAGGCCGCAGTCGCGACAATGGACCGGGTGTTGGCTCTTGATGACGCTCATGCCGATGCGTTGAACTTTCTGGCCTATGATCAGGCCGAGAGTGGTGATAACCTGCCGCTGGCATTGTCCCGGGCAAAGAAGGCGCTCGTGAGTAAACCCAGCGGCTATATTATTGATACCCTGGGCTGGATCTATTATAAGATGGGTCGCTATTCCGAAAGTCGTGAGCAGTTGGAAAAGGCGGCCGAACTGTACCCCGAAGATGCGGTCATCGGAGAGCATCTGGGGGATTTGTATGTGGCGATGAAATTATGGGACAAAGCTAAAACCGTTTACCGGGGAATTCTGGAAAAACATCCTGACCTGAAACAGGTTGAGGAAAAACTCGAAAATATGGTTCGCGAGGGGCACTGATGCGGTGGTTGATCTATTTAATTCTGTTGGGACTGACGGGGTGTCTCGGGCCGTCGA
>CAZQFI010000124.1:0-4459 GCA_964592545.1 uncultured Geobacteraceae bacterium | reverse complement strand
ATCGACGCTGAGTCCCGTGACCTGATAGCCGCGATTTGTTCTGGCCGCAACATCGTAATCTTTTGACAGCTCCCACATCGTTTTCGATGCCAGGGCTCCCCACTTGACTCCGGCTCCCCCAATTTCGCCCCCTTCGATAATTCAGACATGACGACCAAAATCGAACGCCCGCATCGCTCCGGCAAAACCACCCGGGCCACAACCGAGAACGCACAAATCGTATTCTGTTTTAAATTCTGTCATTGAGAGCCTCTGGAAGGAAAAATCGTCCGCCCGACGAACGGGATAACCCAAGTATGATCGAAACCCTCCGATATTTCAACGCGCAATCGATTCTCCGAAAATACACTCGGTTGTCGGGCAAAAGCAAATCATCACTTGAATAGTAATAATTAGCATGCTACGATATGCAAAATTAACCCGACCCGATTGGTTCTGCCGGTCATCCATTGATTCTTGTGCAGAAAAACTGGGTTCTTTAAAAATTAAATGGTAAACTCTAACAAACGACAGGCATGCCCTGAATTACTGAAAATTGACAATCAAACCTGCCCGGAAGGTGACCTTCCGTGCGACAAACTGAAAGGAACTACCCGATGAAAAAGTTACTTGTCTCAACCCTGATCTTTGGAATGGCCCTCATGTTCTCCCTGCCGGCACTTGCGGCCAAAGGTCCGATCGAAACATTCAATGATGGCTGCAAGAAAGAACTGGAGACCTACTGTAAAGATGTCACCCCCGGTGAAGGACGTCTCATTGCCTGCCTGTACGCTCACATCGACAACGTTTCTCCCCGCTGTGAATACGCCGTCTATGATGCTTCCAGCCAGCTTGAGCGGGCCCTTACCGCACTGACCTACGTTGCAAGTGAGTGTAGTGACGATCTCGATAAACTGTGCTCCGATATTGAGCCGGGTGAAGGGCGTCTGCTTTCATGCCTTAAAACCAACGCCGATAAAGTCAGTGATCGCTGTAAACAGGCGGTGAAGGATGTCACCGAATAACTGCCAGACAGAAGAAAACCTGTCTATTGAGAGGAGTCTGAAATGAATAGAATCAAAGTTGGTTTCCTGTTTGGATTGGCGCTACTCGTCCTCCAGGGTTGCGTCTCGACATCAACACATCAGGCCGTTGTCGAAAAAAACATGGCTCTCACTGAAGAGAATACGGTACTGACAGAGAAACTGGAGGCTTTCAGCAACTCCTCTGCCGCTCTCCAAAGTGATAACAGCCGCCTGCAGGAGGCCTTAAAAGAAGAACAGAAGCGGGCCGACCTTGCCTCTCAGACCTACAACAACATTGTTGAGCATCTGCAGGAATCGGTTGCCGCCAGCCAGGTCACGGTCCAGCTGATGAAAAGCGGTGTCACTGTGAGTCTGCCCAGTGAGGTTGTTTTTGCCTCGGGCTCAGCACAGTTATCTGCCGAAGGGACTGAGGTGCTGCTGAAAATAGCGGATGAGCTGAAGAATCTCCCCTATCAGACTCTGGTTGCCGGGTTTACCGATGATCAGCCGATCGGAGCCAGTCTGAAAGAAAAATACCCGAGCAACTGGGAATTGGCGGGAGCACGTGCTGCGGCCGTTGTTCGCCTGCTGGAAGAAAACGGGATCCCGGAAGAGAGATTGATCGCCCTCTCCTTTGGTGATAACAGTCCTGTTGCCTCCAACGACACCCCGGAAGGTCGGACCCAGAACCGCAGGATTGAGATTCGTCTGCGTCCCGTCGAATTCTCGGAATAGAGAAACTGATCTCTGCGTAAAGACAACGGCATCCCTCCACATGGTGAGGGGTGCCGTTTTTTTATCAGATTGACAAATTGATCTGTTTGTCTGCGTACAAGGCGTAGTTCTGATTCGGGCGCTGATAAAGAATCACCCGGCGACCTGCATCATCGACCTCACTCACGGCCACCAGAATCGTGATCGTCAACTCCAGAACGTTGGTGTGCTCCGGTGACACCGAGGACCGGAACTCAAGCCGCAGCCGTTTCTCTTCAGAGAAAAAACATCCATCCCGCTCAATTCCCTCATTGATCAGCACCATTTTTTCATCAGGTTGAAGCTGCAACTGTGTAAAACACAAATTATATTCGGAAATTCCGGCAACAAAAACCGGGAAAAAATTATAGGATTCGGACAGTGCCCGCCCCGCTTCCAAAAGGGGTGAAGCCTTCTTCTGCCTGATCTGCTGGAACAGATCATCGATGGTTGGCGATGAAATTTTCAGCGCAGTGAGCTGGTGAAGCAGTTCGTGCTCCAGAATGGACAGTCCCAGATCGTTGAGTTCTGCCTCAGCGGTAAAATAGTCAACCCGGTCAATGCCGGTCTCTTTCATCAGGTCATCAATCAGCTTACGCATCGTCCTGAAGCGGCGCCGGGCGTGGTCATCCTGATCGGGAGTATGCTCCTCCTGCCGGCGGGGATATTCGTCACGCGGGCGTTGAGGGTCGATCCTCTGGTATGGGGGAACTGCCTCAACCTCACGATAAAGCTGATATGCATGGGGACCACTGACCCGAAGATTTGCCGCCATAATCAATCCTTCCCTGGATTCTACCCTCAATTTTAACCACGTCCTTTTTCAGAATGAAAAGCACGTCACTCATTTTGTCGACAAAGAACGCTTAAATCTTTAGTCTATCAGATTGACGCGGTTTGACATCTGCGGGTACTCTGGTTAAATCGCGAGAAACAGAGCGTCTGCGTTGCTGCAAACAGGAATCATTTATCATGGCAACAAAAGCAAATCCCCTTCCGGACCGGGCAGCTATTGAGGAGATCTATCATCGCCTGCGGCCCGACTACGAGTCGACCCTCCACGATATCTATCAGCAGCTAAAAGCGCTGGCCGAAGCAGAAAACCTTTCTGTGACCATAAAATACCGAGTCAAAAGTCTGGATAACTACTGTGACAAGCTTGTCAAATTGATGAAGTTGCAGGGAAATGAACGACTCGAAATCACCGATCTGCTCGGGGTGCGGATTGTCTGTCCATTTCTGGAGGATCTGGAGATTTTTGAGCAGCTGATCGCCCGGAAATTTGAGATCCTGGAAATGGAGCACAAAGCAGAACAGCACTCATTTCGTGAGTTCGGCTACGACTCTGTCCACTTCCTGATTCGCACAGAACCACGTAACCAGAGCGAAACCCTCCCGCACAGCTGCGCTGTCTGTGAAATTCAACTGCGGACAATCCTTCAGGAAGCGTGGGCCGAGGTCGAGCATGAACTGGTTTACAAATCGGACATCACCATGCCGAACCATTCAATCCGCCGCAAGCTGGCATCACTCAATGCCTCGCTGACACTGTCTGATCTGATTTTTCAGGAAATTCGCGACAACCAGAAAGAAATTCGCCGCCGTGGGGAAAAGTGTCGGCAAAATGTCGAAGCGTTATCGGGAGACTACAGCGATATCGATATCTCGCACCTCCCGGCACTGGAAGGGCCAATCCTGGATGAGGCCGCCATACCCGACCAGTTACCGCCCGGAAAGCTGGAAAAACTCATGCTGAGGGCGCTGGAAGCTCACAGCAACAGCCATTTTCAAAAAGCGATCGATATCTACACCATTATTCTGCAGAAACACCTCGATCCCGCGATCTGTTCACTGGTTTACAACCACCGGGGCATGGCACTGTTCGCTCTGGCGGAGTATCAGCGGGGAATTGAAGATTTTAATCGTGCCCTCGAACACAACGAAGACAACACCCGCGCCTGGATTAATCGTGGACTGGCCCACCGGGTCCTGGAAAAATTTGACCGGTCACTGGAAGATTACGACCGGGCGATCGAGATGGCGCCCCAGCGCTACGAAGGCTACTGGGGGCGCGCACAGACCTGTTTTGAAATGAAATTATACAGCCGGGCATTGAGTGACTGTCGTGAAACACTGATACGCAAGTCCGATTTCAACCCGGCTCAGGATCTGGAGAAAACCCTGCTGCGGAAACTTTTCTAAGTTTCTTTCCGATGAACAGCAAACGCACCCCACGCCTGGTCAACCGGCATCAGCTCGATGGCATTGATGTTGACGTGAGCGGGGCGGCTGACGATCCAGAAAACCGTTTCGGCGATATCTTCGGCCTGCAGAGACTCCGTCCCCTGATACACCTTAGCCGCCTGTTCATCATCACCCTTGAAGCGAACATTGGAAAATTCACTCTCGGCCATTCCGGGGGCAACCAGAGAGACCCGCACCCTGGTTCCAATCAGATCAGCGCGCAGGTTCCGGCTGAACTGCTGAACAAAGGCTTTGGTTCCACCGTAAACATTGCCGCCGGGGTACGGCCAGGCTCCGGCAGTAGACCCGATATTGACGATATGACCACCGTTCTGCTTCACCAGTTGCGGCAGGATAGCCCGGGTGCAGTACATCAACCCCTTGATATTGGTATCGACCATCGTCTCCCAGTCGTCGAGATCGACCTCCCATGACGGTTCGAGCCCCAGTGCCAGCCC
>CAZQFI010000123.1:0-1791 GCA_964592545.1 uncultured Geobacteraceae bacterium | reverse complement strand
CCCTTTTCAACCGAACTCATAATCCGGTCGTAGAGCAACGCCGTCAGAAACGACATGGGGGAAACCCCTTATTCCCGCTAAAAATCGACACCGAAGCCAACCATAATCTGGTGATCACTTTTTTTCGGCTCGATCCCCTCGGAATCAATTTCGGGGTCGAGAAGATAATCCCAGACATACGTGATATCGAAATCGAGCCAGTCGGTAATTTCATTTTCCAGCGTGGTCACCATATGGTGTTTGAATGTTCCGGAATCGGAATTTGACAGGGTCAATTTATAATTATAGATAAACTCGATATCTTTCGTGATGTCGTACTCAAACAGGGTGCTGAGTTCCAGTGCCGCCGATTTTGTCTGACGGGAACTGTCATCTTCAACACTGTAGTATTTGGTCTTCACAAAAGCCGGACCACCCGAGATATCCCAGTAGAGATCCTTCGTATCAAAGATGGTGTAACCGATACCGGCACCGAGAGTTAACTGAAGTTCAATATTGGTAAATTTATCCTGATAAAGTTCGCTGAACAGCGGGGTCCAGAAAAAATTGTTCTTGAGAAAAACATCGTACTTCTCATTCAGCCGGTTGTCCGACATCGTCTGGACATTATCTTCCTCCGAATACCTCCCGAGATAATCGAGAGTCAGACGGCTTTTACTGGTTATCCTTTTCAGGTTTGCCTTAGCGGTGTAATCAAACTGGTCGGTATTCCCGCGTCTCATATCGATCCCAAGGGTCAGTTTGCCGCTCCACTTACTGAATTCATCATCCCCTTCGGGAGCCATTGAAACAATGTCATCTCTGGAAAAGGTATATTCCTGATCACCCTGAATAATTGTGATTCTGTTATCTTTGTACCTGATTATCCCCTGAAAAATTGCGGCATTATCAATATTTACAGCAATAACGTTGTAACTCTTAATCTGTTTGACATCATCGAAATCGAAAACATAGATACCGATTTCATCGCTGTCAAATTCAAGATTCTCCCGATAAAGAGAGATGATTTCCCCCTTGAACCACTCTCCCGAATCGGTTTGAATCCAGTCGTATTTATCAGCCTTCGGGGACAGGTCCTCCCACATCGCCTGAATCTCCGAAAGATTCACTGTGCCATCGGGATGCGATTCCTGCAGCTTTTTTATAACATCCTTAACCTCAACCCTCTTTTCCTTCTTGTTATCCCGCGTTTCAGCCTTTTCGCGAACCGCCTCGGTTGAAAGACCCGATGTGTCTTTCAGAATAATCAGATCTCCATCCTGAGCCGGTGCTTCGGTGTCGCTGGAAACATCCTGAGGATCACTCTCCCCGTCCTGTGCCGAAAAAACAGCACCGGGCATGAGAAGGATAAAAATCAGCAAATATTTTATGATCCAGTGGTTCCGCATACAATTCCTTGCAGCTCCCTCAAAAATCGCTATTTCCAGAGAACAAAACCCGGCCGCGAAGCAAAGACCGGAATCCCTGCTCCGGCGTCACTCCCCCTGAACAAAAGCACCGTCGGAAAAGTCTCTTCACTTGTCCTGCCAGGGGGGTGTCAGCCCCAGGCTGGCAATTTTGTCGGAAAATTCCAGGGCTTCACGTGACAGAAGCTGCTTTCCATCTTTTGTCCGCAGCCACTTGTTCTCTTTACACCAGTCGACAGCAGCCTGATCTTTTCCGGCGGCAATGAGTGCCAGCAACTGCTGATCCTGCTGTGACAATGTCATCCGGCCAAACCGGTAATCCTTGAACGCTTCCCACGCCATGGGAACCCACTGGCTGACAATCTGTTCACCGATGGTTTCGGCG
>CAZQFI010000122.1:0-6016 GCA_964592545.1 uncultured Geobacteraceae bacterium | reverse complement strand
TTAATTTTCAATGAGTTAGCTCTTTTTCAGGCTGTAAACATAGGCCAGTAATTCGGCCACAGCGGTAAACATCTCTTCGGGAATTTCCTCTCCCACCTCTTGCTTGTACAAGGCCCGTGCCACCGGCTTGTTTTCGACGATGGGAACCTGATGTTTTTTGGCAATTTCACGGATTCTAAAGGCAAGATGATCTGCACCCTTGGCGACAATCTGCGGCGCATCCATCTCGTCTCGCCGATAAGCAATGGCAACCGACAAATGGGTCGGGTTGGTGATGATGACGTCGGCGGTTGGAACTTCAGCCATCATCCGTTTGCGGGCCATCTCCTGCTGCACCGAACGGACCCGGGCTTTCAGCTGTGGATCCCCTTCTGTCTCCTTGAACTCCTCTTTCACCTCCTGCTTGGTCATCTTCATCTTCTGTTCCATCTCAAAACGCGAGAACATGAAGTCGATCACCGCCAGGACAATCATGATGCCGCAGGTTTTAGCCAGCACCAGAAACGCGACGTTGGCGAGAAAAATCAGGGTTTGATTAAGATCCAGAAGTGACAGAGTCAGTGCGGTATCAAATTCGTTGGCAACGGTACGGTAGGCGACAAATCCAATCAGAGATATCTTTGCCAGGGACTTGACCAGTTCCACCGCAGAACGTTTTGAGACAAATTTGGCCATCCCTTTGATCGGATCAAATTTGCTCAGTTCCGGTTGAAAAACTTTGGTTGAAAACAGTGGCCCAATCTGAAGAAATGAAGAGAAAAAACCGACGACCATGGTTAACAGAAAAACCGGCCAGAGGAGTTTGGCCATCACGGCGCCCATTTTCCACGCAAGATTGATGACAGCCTGCGGAGTTGCACGGAATTCTGCCATCATCCGGAGCAGCGCCAAATAAAGGTCCTGCAGATCAGCCCAGAAGTAGCGGGCATAGAAAACCCACAGCAGCAACGACATCGTCAGCAATGCCGCAGTTGCCACCTCTTTGCTCTGAGCAACCTGCCCTTTTTCCCGAAAATCCTGCCTTCGCTTGGCGGTTGCTTCTTCTGTCCGTTCCTGACCCGATTCTTCTGCCATCAATCTCTCCCCATGACCAACGAAAAGACAGTTGTGACAGGCGAAACCCGTGTCAGAACTTTGTCAAAATTTTGTTGATCAGCTACATCAGGCTGAATAAACGCAAGAACCGTTCCGGAAGGGAGAAAAATTCTTCTTTCAGGAGTGTCGATACAATCCCAAAGGTGAGTCCCATGACGATAAACGAGATACCGATATTGACAGGAAAGGAGATCATAAAGACGTTGAGCTGCGGGAAAACCCGCGACATGACACCGAGAGTCAGTGTCGACAGAATCAACAGTGCCAAAATCGGCGCGACCAGCCGTAGGCTGAGGACAAGAGAGTGGTTGGCGACTTCGACAATCATCGGAATCGCCCCCCCCGACAGGGATAAGCTTCCCGGCGGCAACATTTCAAACGATGAAACAATGGCTTCAAGAAACAGATGGTGGATATTGAGAGAGAGAAACAGCAGGATAGCGAAGATTCCCTGAAAGCGTGAAATCAACGCAACCTGAGATTGAGTGCTCGGATCAAAAATATTGGCCGCAGCAAATCCCATCTGATAACCGATCAGCGATCCGGCAAATTCAGCGGCCATAAATACCAGTTGGGCGAGAAATCCGACCAGTAATCCCAGGACGATTTCTGCTGCCACAACCAGACCAAAACCGAGGACGGAAAAGTTCTGCTGGGGAATGTAATCTTTCACCACCGGATAGACCAACATGGCAAATAATACTGCCACACCAAGGCGCATCTGATGGGGAATCTGACTGCCGCTGAAAACCGGAATCGCTGCAAACATTGCCGCAACCCGAGCCAGGCAGATGAGAAACCCTTGAATAAGTGGCAGTGAAAAATCGGGCAGTTCCATACGTGACCGTCCCGGTCAGGGGGTAATCGTGGGGAGCTGGTTAAAAATCGAGATCAGAAAATTGGTCGCTTTCTGCAGAATCCACGGCGCAAAAATCAGCAGGGTGACAAAGACACCGACAATTTTCGGAATAAATGTCATTGTCTGTTCATTGATCTGGGTTGCCGCCTGGAAAATACTGATCACCAGGCCGATACCAAGGGCAGCGATCAACATCGGGGCCGCACACATCAAGGTTGTTTCGATCGCTTTCTGTCCAATACTGACAACATATTCGGGAGTCATAGCATGATCCTAACCAAAGCTCTGGACGAGTGAGCCGATAATCAGCGACCAGCCGTCGACCAGAACAAACAGAAGAATTTTAAATGGGAGTGAGACAATAATCGGCGGTAGCATCATCATCCCCATCGACATCAGAATTGATGCGACAATCATATCGACCATCAAAAATGGGACGAACAGGAGAAAGCCCATCTGAAACGCCCGCTTCAATTCTGACAGCATAAATGCAGGAATCAGGGTCATCATCGAAATATCGTCCTGATTTTCGGGCTGGGGCGATTTTGAGATGTCCACCAGAAGCTGCAGATCCTTCTCTCCGACCTGCGAAAACATAAACTTGCGCATCGGTTGAAGAGCCAGATCGAGGGCCTGCTGCTGGTTAATTTTCTTCTCCATATAGGGCTGCAACGCCTGTTCGTTGATCTGATTAAATACCGGTGCCATAACAAAGAATGTCAGAAACAGGGAGAGGCCGATCACAATCTGGTTGGATGGCGCCGACTGTGTTCCAATCGCCTGACGCATGAATGACAGGACGATAACGATCCGGGTGAAACCGGTCGTCATTAGAAGAATTGCCGGAGCAACCGAGAGAATCGTCAGTACAATCAGAATCTGGAGTGCCGTTGAAACCTCCCCCGGATCTGTCGCCTGGCCTATTCCAACGGTGATAGTTGGTAAGCCTTCGGCACAGACTCCAAGCGGAATCGATAAAATCAACAGCAGCAGCGCCAGTTTGAGTTTCACGACGTCCCCTCCTCGGCCTGCTGCAATGTTTCAGCGAAGCTCTCTCCGGAAGGTAATCGACTGAGACACTCGATCCGATCGTTACTCAAACCGAGCAGCATCTCCTCACCACGGACTTTCACCACACAAAGGAACTTCCGCCCGCCCAAAGGTCGGGTTTCAAGAACCTGAATCATTCCCCCTTTTTTCTGTGGCAGAACCCCAAACCCTTTACGGCTGGCGGCATAGAGCAACAATAATAGCCCGATGACAAATGCCAGAGCTGCTGCCATCTTCAATGAAGAACCCAGAAAACTGGGGGCTTCAATGGTTTCAGCAGCAAAAACCGGCTGAGCAAGGAAGAGAAAAAGGGGCAGGAGCAGACGCATACCAAGACACCTTCACACAAGAGGCTGAATTGATCAGCCGAGATTTTCGATCCGTTCGGAGGGGCTGACAACATCGGTCAGACGCAGCCCGAACTTCTCATTGACAACAACCGCTTCCCCCCGGGCAATCAGTCGCGAGTTGACATACAGATCGAGGGGTTCTCCTGCGAGCTTATCGAGCTCGACCAGCGACCCTTCCTGGAGCTGCAACAAATCGCGCACCAAAATCCTCGAGCGACCAACTTCAACCGAGACTTCCAGAGGGATATCGAGGAGCAGATCAATACCCCGCTCGTCAAAACACTCCTTCGCTGCTGCGGTCTCGGTTACCTGTCCGTTTTCAACATTTCCATCAGCCATCATCTATCCTCCGTTGGGGATTCGCCCCATAACGCGAATCGCCTTCTTACCGCCCTGAACTCCAGCCATGCCGAGAAACTTTGGACGTTTTTCCACCATAATTTTGAGCGGGGTGTCGGGCTTACAGCCTAAATCAATGACATCCCCGACCTGGAAATTGAGGATGTCACGAACCCGCAGCGATAACGTTGCCAACTGGGCTTCAAGCTCAACCTCCATATGTTCCATCTCACCACACACCACCGACTGCCACTTACTGTTCTGTGCCGCACTGACCGGAACAGCTTTGATCTGCTGCTTCTTCTGCAACGGTTCCAGGGCCGTGTGGGGAATTGCCAGCGTAATATCGCCCTCAAGGCTATCGATCGTCACTTTAAACCGGGCGGCAACAACATTCACCTCGGCTTCAACAAAATTCAGCAGCCGCAGGTTACTGACAACCTCGACCAGCGATGAATGGATCTCCTCCAGCTGGGCAAAGCCTTTATTCAACTCAGGGCAGCCTAATGCGAGTACCTCACGGATAACGTTGAGCTCGATCGCGCTCATGCTTCGACTCGGAACCAGCGTCTGATCGTCCGAACTGCCCCCCAGGACCATCTCAACCAGAGAAAAAGAGAGCTGCTCATCAAAAATCAGCAATCCACCACCAATAAGCGGTTCCAGCTGCAGAACTCCGATAGCTCCCCGACCCGACAGCCGCTGCAGTAACGCATCAAAAGACATCGACTCCATCGCCTCAAGCTTCATGTGGACGGCCCGTTGAAAACGGGTTGACAATGCCAGCCCATAGTTCCGGGCAAAACTGTCGAGGATCAGATCGTAGTTTTTTAGCTTCCAGTCATCGGTCGTGGAGGTCTTGAACAGGTTACAGCTCTGTGCCGCATCTATCCCTGCAGCTCCAGCCGCTGTCCCCGGCTCCAGCCCGACCGATTCGACATCGATATCACCATGTCTGACCGCAGACAGGAGGTCGGAAATCTCTTCTTTACTGAGGATCTTTTCCACGCCAGGCCCTTTATTGGACAACAAAATCGGTAAAGTAGATGCGCTTGACCTTACCCTTCGGGAGAATGCTGTTAATTTTGTTAATCAGTTCTGCTCGTAACTGAATTTTTCCCTGCAGATCGTTAAGCTCATTAAAGGTCTTATTGCCGATCAGCAACAGAACCGCATCCTTGATCTGCGGCATCCGCTGGGTCAGCTCCACAGACGTTTCGGGAGTATCGACTTCAACGGTGATCGCCGCCTTGAGATAACGGCTCTCTTCATCGTCCATAATATTGACAATGAAACTGTCGAGATTCACCATCGGACCGACCTGCTTTGCCTGCTGCTCCAGCTGCGCCTGCTCCTCTTCGGGAGAGAGTTTCTCCTCGTCATCTCCCCCCATGAAGAAAAAATATCCGCCGGCAGCGCCGCCCAGCAGCACCAGCACAGCAACGATAATAATGATCAGCTTCTTTTTTCCGCCGCCACCTTCTTCAGGATTCTCTGCAGCTTCTTTATCTTTTTTTGCCATTATTCTTTCCTTCCCACACGTTTCTGGAAAAATTATCGGGAATTAAAACGGAGCCTGGTCTTTTGCATCAAGCAGGTACGGGAGTTCCTGGTTGGGATCGCCCTGGCTCTCAAGAACAAATTCGACCCGTCGGTTCAGCGCCCGTTCACGCTCCGTTGTATTTGGAAACAGCGGCTTTTGCGAGCCATATCCGGTTGCAGACATCCGGTCGAGAGGGATCAGCTGGTTGGTCGCAAGATACCGGAGAACCACAACCGCCCGGTTGACCGAAAGATCCCAGTTATTCATTTCATCGCCCTGGTTATCGGTATGCCCTTCAATCTTGAGATTGAGGGGGAGAGGTCGAACCAGTTCGGCAACTTTTCTCAGGATGGGGGCCGCCTCCGGCTGGAGGTAGCGCTGCCCCGATTTAAACAGTACCGCTTCATCAATCCGCAAAACGACAGCGCCACGATCTTTGACCAGTTTAATTTTCTTGTTGAGTTTCAGTTCGCGAAGTTTGGTTTTTAAGCGGCGATAAACCTGCGAGGTGAAATCGTCATTAACCGGAGAGAAAGTCACAACCTTTGGCTGCGTGATCTCGGTCTTGTCACTGCTCCCCAGAACTCCGAAGGCACCGGCGAGAGAATCACTCGCCTGATTGAATTTGACCTGATCCATATTTGCCATCGACAGCAACAGAACAAAAAAGGTCAGAAGGAGAGTCACCAGGTCACTGAAGGTGGTCATCCACATGGGAGCCCCGGGTGGGGGACATTTGATTTTCTTCTCCATAACGGGTCCCGCTAACCGAAGTTACTC
>CAZQFI010000121.1:0-5010 GCA_964592545.1 uncultured Geobacteraceae bacterium | reverse complement strand
TGGAAGAGGCCCCCGGCGATGATCTGCTGCTGTTTGCGGCGGGAGCGGCAGCCTATGAAGCCGGTGATCTGGGGTGGGGGATGATTGGTCTGCAGCGGGCGACGCTGGATCGCCCCGATACGGAGGGTGGTGATCGGGCAGCGCTACGGCTGCTGGATATCAAAATTCTTAAAGGGGGCGAGCTGGTTCTGGCTCAGACTGCTGCAGAATATGCCAAACTGGGAGAAAAGTCGCAGTTTCGACCGGTGAGGGAGGAAGCTCGCTTCAAACATGCCCTGGCTCTTTATCTGCTGGGAGACAACCAGGAAAGTCTCGAAAAACTCATGCGTTTCCGGCGGGAATTCGGAAGCTCCCAATTGATCCGTGAGGCCGATCTGTTGATTTTGCAGCAGCTGCCGACAGTCGTCCATCGGTTGCTGGAACAGAAGAATGATCTACAGGCCGTTGTTCTGGCGGAACAGAACCGTAAATTGCTACTTCGGAGTGGATTTGACAAAGAGTTTCTGCGCGATTTGGCGACGGCATTTGATCGTTTGGGCCTCTATGAGCGTGCCGGTCGGGTCCTCCTTTATCTCTTTGACCGGACAGCGGGAAAGCCGGAACAGGAACTCATTTATCTCCCATTGGCACAGTCCTATCTGAAGCGGGCGGAATATCAGAAAGCGAGTGAATATGCTGAACGCTACCTGAAAAAATTTCCTCACGGGGAGGATGCCGGAGCCCTCTTTTCCATTCTGCTGGATGCTTTTGAACGGAACGGTCACAGTGAAGAACTTCTTTCGTGGCTGGACCGGGAGGATCGTCCCAGCAGCCGTGATCTGGAGATCAGAGCAGCACACATCTATTGGAAAGCGGGCAGGCTCCCGTCGATGGTTGAATGTTTAAGGCGTGCTGATCGTTTTGGGGGTGCGTTTGAAGTCAAAGAAATGGCACTTCTGGCAGAAGGTTATTATCAGCTGGGTAAAAATCTTGCCGCCGAAAAAATTTATCGAAAGCTCTTTGATGACCCGCTCTTTGGGGTTCAGGCGCGCTATCGAACGGCTCAGTTACTGCTTCGGCAGCAACAACGCAGGGCCGCATTAGCCCTGCTGGAAAAGCTTGTTGAGACCGATGGTGATGACCCCTGGGGAAAGTTGGCTCAGGACTTGCTCACTCAGGAAACACGTTAACTTTTTAACCTTAGAAGTCAGAAATCAGTCAGGAGTCAGTTTATGGCACATATTGGAATTACTGACAAAACGATCGCGGTGTTGCAGAAGAGTCTCGATTTGCGGACACAAAAACAGGAAGTGATTGCCGCGAATATTGCGAATGCGGAAACTCCCGGATATTCGGCGCGGAAGATCAGTTTTGAAGACAACCTGCGTAAAGCGATCAGCAAGCCGGAGTTGGCCGGGCAGAAGCGCAATCCTAAACATTTCTCTATCGGAACGGGTGGAATTTCCACAGTTCAGGGAAAGGTGACCCGGGAACTCAGTACCAGTCCCCTGGGAGATAGGAACACGGTGTCGGTTGATGATGAAATGTTTGATCTGGCCGAGAACCAGCTTCTCTATGAGGCAAGCAGTCAGATTTTGAAGAAAAAGTTTTCGATGCTCAAGTTTGCTGTCAGCGACGGTCGATAAAATTAATTGTTCGGGGTGGTTTTCCCGTGAGTGGAGTTTGCTATGGATATTTTTACCACAATGAAAATCAGTGCTTCGGCACTTAAGGCGCAGCGGATCAGGATGAACGCAATCAGTTCCAACCTCGCCAATATCGAAACGACGCGGACTCCTGATGGAGGGCCGTACCGAAAGCGTGAGGTGGTCTTTCAAACAACGCAGCAGGGATTTTCCAACACGCTCGACAACCGGCTGCGCCATGCCGTTCAGGGGGTCAGGGTGGCTCAGGTTCAGGCAAGCAGTTTGCCCCCTCGGATGGTTTATAACCCTTCCCACCCCGATGCCAACAACGACGGAGAGGTCGCAATGCCGAATATCGATCTGGTTGAAGAGACCGCCGATATGATGTCGGCTGCCCGGGCCTACGAGGCAAACGTTACCGTTGTCAAGTCGGCGAAGCGGATGGCATTAAAAGCTCTTGAAATAGGACGGTGATAATTATGATCAATGGTGTTGCTGATGTCACAATGGCTGCTCATCTCAAAGGGATGGCTCAACAAAAGCCGGCCCCTGTTCAACAGATGGGGAATAAATTTGGCGAGATGTTGAAAACTTCGATTGTCACGGTCAACAAGGCTCAGGTTGCAGCTGACCACGCTGCCGAGCAGATTGCCGCCGGAGAAACGAAGAACTTGCACGGTGCCATGATCAAGCTGGAAGAGGCGGATATCTCCTTGCGGCTGATGGTTCAGGTGCGCAACAAGGCGGTTGAGGCGTATCAGGAAATTATGCGCATGCAGGTCTAATTTGGCGTGGCGAAAAAACAGATGGATCCAGAAATAGAAACATTGAAGTAACGCAATCGATTTTGGAGGAATGATTCGATGGCAGATGAAAAGAATTTGGCCCAGAACACAGCGAACCCTGCAGCGGGTGAGGACATTAAGAAGAAGAGCCTGATTGATGTGATCATGGAATGGTCGCTTGCCCGCAAGTTGAGCCTGGTTGCTGCGACCGCGGTGAGTGTCCTTTTATTCAGCTTGATTATCATGCAGTCTCAGGTTGCCGATTACAGTCTGTTGTTTGCCAACCTTCCGAGTCGTGACGCTTCATCGGTTGTCGAATGGTTGAAAGGGCGGAAGATTCCCTACCGTCTCGAAGATGGTGGCCGGGATATTATGATCCCCGCTGACAAAGTCTACGAAGCCCGCATTGAACTGGCCGGCTCCGGATTGGCTGAGGGGGGGGTCGGTTTTGAAATTTTTGATAAACAAAGTTTCGGGATGACCGACTTTGCTCAGAAAGTGAATTATCGGCGGGCTCTTCAGGGTGAGTTGATGAGGACGATTACTTCTCTCGCACCTGTTGAAGCGGCACGGATTCATCTTGCACTTCCCGAAAAACGACTCTTTAAGGAACAGCAGCAACAGGCAACGGCATCGGTTGTCGTCAAACTCTCTTCGGGTCGTCGGTTGAAGGAGTCGCAACTGCAGGGAATCGTCCACCTGGTTGCCGGAAGTGTCGAAGGGCTGGATGCCGAGAACGTGACCGTTGTTGATTCAAGCGGCAAGGTTCTATCAAAAAGCCGTTCCGATGAGATGGCCGGGCCGATGACTCCGGGGATGTTGAACTACCAGCAGACCATGGAGCAGCGTCTGGAACTCCGTGCTCAGTCATTGCTGGATCGTGCTCTTGGTGCCGGTAATTCGCTGGTTCGGGTCAATGCCGACGTTGATTTTGATCAGAATGAAAAAGTTGAAGAGTCCCTCGATCCCAAAGGTGCGGTTGTTGTCAGTGAACAGAGTACAACTGAAGAGGGTGGCAGCGAAACCGTCAGCGGCGGGGTTCCCGGCGTTGTTTCCAACCTGCAGGATAACGCCAATAATGCGTCAACAACCTCAACCTCTCCCATCATGACGACCCCTTCGAGTCGTTCTGAAGAAACAGTCAATTATGAATTGAGTAAAGTTGTCAGCAAAACAGTCAAGTCGGTCGGGACACTGAAAACTCTTTCGGTTTCGGTCTTGGTTGCCGACCGGACAACTCCGGGTGCTGACGGTGAAGGTCCAACGAGTACACCACGGAGTGCCGAAGAGTTGCAGGAAATTGAGAAAATGGTCAGAACGGCTCTTGGAATCAATGACACCCGCGGTGATTTAATCTCGGTTGTTTCGATGCCGTTTGAGAGCGGGTTTTCAGATGACGAGCTGCCCCAGCCTTCTTTGATCGATAAAATTTATCCCTTCATGCCAATTATCAAATACAGCCTGCTGGCAATTGCGTCCCTGATGGCTTACCTCCTGTTCCTCAAACCGCTGATGCGGACTTTACGGGGAGCTTCCGAGCAGACCCAGCCGATGAAAACGGTCGAAGAGCTTGAAGCGGAGATGCGTGAGGATGATAAGACCCCGCTCCTTGGCAGCCCCAGTGATCCACTGGCACAGATCCGTCAGGAGGTTCTCGGCGGGGATATGATGCCGGTGCAGGTGATCAAGAGCTGGCTACGCGAAGAACCGGCAGAATCTTAAAATAACCTCGATCAGGAGTTATCAGTGAAAAAGGCGAAACATCTACCGGGAGCAAAAAAAGCGGCACTGCTTCTCCTCTGCCTTGGAGAGGATGCGACTGCTAAAATTTTCGAAACTCTGGATGATGCGGAAGTTCGAGAAATCAGTCGGTGCATGATTGAAATCGACCATGTTGATCCGGCGTTGGCGCGTGAAATCCTGGAAGAATTTAAAGAGGTGAGAGGGGGGGACGTCGGGGTTTATATCCGGGGCGATGAATTTGCCAAGCATGCCATCCTCGGGGGGGGGGATAATCAGCGGGCGCAGTACCTGCTTGAACAGGTTTCAGCGGGGATAGAGGGGCGACCACTCGAGACGATTTCCAAGATGCATCCGCGGATGGTTGCCGGGCTGCTGGAAAATGAACACCCTCAGACGGTTGCACTGATTCTCTCAACCCAGAAAGAGGATCATACCAGCCGGATTTTATCTGAACTGCCCGATGATTTGCGCGGCGACATCATGTACCGGATCGCCAAAATCGATAATGTTTCACCCGATGTTATCAATCAGATCGAAGAAGCGCTCCAGCGTGAAGTCGGTGTCGTGGTCGGGAAGGACCGCAAACAGGTTGGTGGCATCGATAAGGTTGTTGAGATTCTCGGCAAAATGGATAAGGGGGCCGATCAGGTTATCCTGACCAGTATTGAAGCCGCTGATCCTGACATGGCGGAGGAGATCCGCCGCAGGATGTTTACCTTTGAAGATCTGGCCGCTATTGATGGCCGCGGTATGCAGGCGATTCTGCGTGAGGTTAGCACCGATATGCTGACTTTGGCATTGAAGACCGCCAGCGATGCCATCAAGGAGAAAATCTTCAGCAATATTTCTCAGCGGGC
>CAZQFI010000120.1:0-1600 GCA_964592545.1 uncultured Geobacteraceae bacterium | reverse complement strand
GAGGGAGTTAGCAACCGCAAGACCAAGGTCATTGTGGCAGTGAACCGAGATAATCGCATTGTCGATATTACTGACGTTCTGTTTCAGATAACGGATAATATCGTCGTACTCCGACGGAATCGTATAACCGACAGTATCGGGGATATTAACGGTTGTCGCTCCCGCCTCGATGACCGCCTCAATCACTTTCGCCAGAAACGGCAACTGAGTCCGTACCGCATCCTCGGCAGAAAACTCGACATTCGGAGTATAACCGGCCGCACGAGTTACGGCAGCAACCGCAGCATCGAGAACCTGCTGCTCGCTCATCTTCAGCTTGTACTTCATGTGGATATCGCTGGTCGCGATGAAGGTATGAATCCGTCCCCGCTCACCTGCATATTTCAGCGCTTCCCACGCCCGGTCGATATCCATATCGTTGGAACGTGACAACCCTGCAATCTGTGGTCCCTTAATTGTCTGAGCGATCTTTTTCACCGCTTCAAAGTCACCATCTGAAGCAATCGGAAAGCCGGCTTCCATGACATCGACATTCAAACGCTCCAGTTGATGGGCAATCCGCAATTTTTCTTCAATATTCATACTGGCGCCAGGAGATTGTTCACCGTCACGCAACGTTGTATCAAAAATAATGATTTTTTCTTTCGCACTCATAACTGACTCCTTAGTTCGTTTCCCCGCTATTTTCGGGGCAGTTCATGTCGTCTTTTCGTCTTTTAAACAGTTTAACCTTTAGGTCACTCAGGTCAGATTCCACACAGAACCACCCCCTTTTTATAAATTTTACGGCAGAAACTAAAAAAGCCCCCGCCCTGTTGGTTAGACAGGGGCGAGAGCTTGTGCTTCGCGGTACCACCCTGATTCGTCTGCCGCATGGCAAACCTTCTTTCTCCCTTAACGCAGGATCACGATGGAAACTAACTGACCGACAGCTTCATCCCCACAGCTCCGAGGCGAGTTCGGCATCCTTCTGTATCGGTTCACACCAACCACCGACTCTCTTAAACAGAAGAGGAAACCTACTACTCCTCATCAACGCTTTTATCACTCATTTTGTTACTAATGCCGGATTCAACCCTAATCTCGACAACTAAGTCAAGTTTTTTTAGCGAATAAAGTCAACTTTGATCCCTGCTACGATTCGGCCGGTGGATCATGGCGTTTTTTGCGCCAGCCGATCACATAGGCAATCGGTCCTGATGCCAGATAAGCCATCCCGATCAGAAACAGCATCACTTCCGGCTTCGCAACCACAACAATAAGGATAAAAATTGCCCCGACCAGAAGTGTAAACGGCTGCCGCTTGAACAATTCCGGGTCTTTCAGTGACACATATTTGATATTGCTGATCATCAGAAATGCCAGAATAAAGACCAGAATGACCATCGAGAACATCTTGATCGTTCCTGTCCCACCCAGTTCGTAAAACAGCAGAACACAGGTCGCGACGATACAGGCAGCCGCCGGAATCGGGATTCCAATAAAGCGGCGCGATTCAACCGTTGAGACCTGAACATTGAAACGTGCCAGGCGCAATGCACCACAGATGACGTAAAGGAACGCTGCCAGCCAGCCAAGCTTGCCAAAAGGACGCAACGCC
>CAZQFI010000119.1:0-3943 GCA_964592545.1 uncultured Geobacteraceae bacterium | reverse complement strand
GTCTGTGGGTTGATGTGTCTCCCGCCCCATAGAGACGACCCGGAACAGGTTCGCCCCTTTTTCCGGCAACTGCGTGAACTCGCCGGACAAATTGAACAACTGCGACTCCCCAATGTTGCGATGACGGAACTTTCAATGGGGATGAGTGGTGACTTTGAAGTCGCTATCGAGGAGGGTGCAACGCTGGTTCGAGTCGGCACTGCAATCTTTGGTGCCCGGAGTAAACGGCCATGAACACCCCCCGTTATCTGATTTTTGACCTTGATGGCACTCTGGTCGATTCGGTCCCCGATCTGACGATCTCCCTCAATCTGCTCAGGGAAGAGCTCGGATGTTCCCCAGTCTCCGAACAGCGGGTTGCCGGAATTGTCGGCGACGGGGTCTCCGTTCTGGTCGAGCGGGCTCTCGGGGGTGAATTGTACCAACCCGGGCACGTGACCCGTTTTATGCAGATTTACGATGCGCATATTCTCGACAACACCCGCTGCTATCCGGGGATTGAAGACTTGTTCAGCCGCCACTCCGCTGAACAGATGGCCCTTGTTACCAACAAACCATACCAGTTAACCATGAAGCTCCTTGAAGGGTTGAATCTGACCCGGCATTTCAGGAAAATTATCGGTGGAGACAGCTATGCAGAGAAAAAACCTCATCCTCTGCCGGTGCTCAAAGCACTGGAAGCCCTGAATGCCGATCCACAGCAAACGGTCATGATTGGCGATCACCATACCGATCTGCGTTCCGGGTTGGGAGCCGGCACCATGACATGTTTCTGCGCCTACGGAATGGGACACACCGACGGTCTCCTCCCCGATTTCAGAGCCGAACAATCGACAGATCTGCTGCAACTGTTTCCGGGTTCCGCCGGTGATTGAAAGAAAGCTCACAACCCGAGAAATTGCCTTTTTCTTTTTCCCACTGGTTCTCAATGTTCAGTTGATGAGCATCTCCCACACCGTCATCAACGGTGCCCTCGCCCGGCTTGATGACTATATCACCGCCCTGGCCGGCATGTCGGTCGCACTGGTCGTCCACCTGTTTATCGCGTCACCATCGTATCAGAACCACACCATTACCATCGCTATGGTGCGGGGCCGAAAATCGATGTTCGGAGTGCTGATTTTCATCGGGCTGGTTGCTGCGTATGTTGCAACAATGCTGTCGCTGATCGCCTTCACCCCCCTTGGCGATTTTGTTCTGGTCAAACTCCTCGGGACGCCGCCTGAAATTGTTATTGAAGCAAAAAAAGCCCTCTATATCCTTGCCTTTCTGCCATTTTTTACCGGAATCCGCGGTTTCTGTCAGGGGTTGATTATCCGGGCGAGGCGAACCAGTCTGGTTTCGTTTGCGACGGGAGTCAGAGTTGCAGCACTGGTTATTTTTCTTTCAATCGGGCACAAATACTTTCATGGTGCCCAATTTGGCGCATTCGCGCTGGTCAGCTGTGTCGTCACCGAAACACTGGTGATTATGTGGCTGGCATGGAAGACCCACATTCCATTTCAGCGAGGTGAAAATGAAAAAACCACCCGGGAAATCCTGCGCTATTCGTTTCCTCTGGCCTATTCATCATGTCTGCAGCAGACAATTCCACTGTTGATCAGTTCCATCATTGGACGGCTCAGTGACGGGGCACTGGCACTGGCGGCATTTGGTGTCATTCGGGGGTTCCTGTTTCTACTTGCCGGGCCGATGCGCAACCTGCAGCAGGCCTATCTGACATTGGTCAAAACAGTTGATGATAACCGGACCCTGCTTCGCTTCTGCTTTATGCTGGCAGCCGGACTCGGGGTGCTGGTACTCTTGACAGCAGGGCCGCTGAATCAGTTAATCCTCGGTCAACTCCTCGGGGTTAAAAGTGACCTGCGAACTTACCTGCAATGGCCACTCGCCGTTTGTTCAGTTTTTCCCGTTTTTTACGGTCTGACCAACCTGCTCCGCGGCTGGTTTGCCGGTGCCGACCAAACCGCCCAACTGGGGCGATCAACCCTACTGAAAAGTAGCTTTCTGCTGCTTCTCTGGTGGCCGCTGGTCGCATGGCAACCCCCCGTTGCGGGAATTACGATTGCCATCTTCCTGCTGATATCTGCAGAAATTCTCGAATCCTCGTATCTGTACTGGCAGCGCCATCAGCAGGCAGAATCTGTTCGCCACGCGGCTCCACTCTGAGCCGGCAATCGTTGAAACTGACTGAGGATGATCATCGAGAAAGTAAAATAAAATGGACATCAAGCTGAATGAAGCACGGTTGAAAGCGATAACGGAAGAGGTTCAAACTTACTTCAGAAATGAGTACGATGAAACAATTGGTACGTTGAAAGCAGAAATGCTGATTGAGTTTTTCATCAAGCGGCTCGGCCCCCAAATTTACAACCAGGCCATTGATGACGCGAATACGTTCATCCACGATAAGCTGATTGATCTTGATGCGACCCTCTTCGTCCCGGAAGAGTAGAGATGCCATAGCGGGTCTGCTATGATGCCAAGACAATCTGTCGGCGTTAGAATCACAACAACATTCAGAACCATTTTTCTTCGCTTCTGCACCTGCCAGATCAATCAGGTGCGGTTCAACGGGGGAATTGCGATGGAACTGAGAAGTGCACCATAAAAATCCCATATCGAGATAAGAGAGAGGACACTGACCTTGTCATCACGATCAATTCAGGCTCCGGGAGCCGTTATTATGATTCGCCCCCACCGCTTTTGTTCCAACCCCGAAACGGCATTCGATAATGCCTTTCAAAAAGCTGATGCCCATCAGACAGTCCGGCAGACCGCAGAAGATGCCTACCGTGAAGTGAGTGAAGCGGCGGAGCGGCTTGAACAGGAAGGGGTTCGTGTCCATATTTTTGAAGATCGCGGTGAAAAGGAGACCCCCGATTCGGTCTTCCCCAACAACTGGTTCAGTACCCACCCGGGTGGCCACGTTGCCGTCTATCCTATGTACGCGCCAAGTCGGCGACGTGAACGGCGTGACGATATCCTTGAAATGCTGAAAGCCGAATACCGGGTTCAGGATATCATCGATTATTCATGTCTGGAATACGACGATATCTTCCTTGAAGGAACCGGAGCAATGGTTCTGGATCACATCGACCGCGTTGCCTACACCGCCCGATCCAACCGAGCCGATGCCATCGCCCTGGAACGCTTCTGCACCCATTTCAACTTTGAGCCGATGGCATTTGATGCTGTCGATTCTCAGGGGCATCAGATCTACCACACCAACGTCATTATGTGTATCGGAACCGACTTTGCCATGGCTGGCTTTGATATGATGACAGACGGAGCACGCCGTAAAGAAATTTATGCTCGGCTGCAGGGGATGGGGCGTGAGGTCATCGAATTAACCACTCAGCAGATTGATGAATTTGCCGGTAATGCCATTGAGCTTTATGCAAAAAACCGCCGAATCCTCGCCATGTCCTCTCGAGCATTGGCGTCACTGCGTCCGGAGCAGAAAAAGATTATTGAGAAATCGACCGAAATCGTTCCGCTCGCAATTCCGACAATTGAACTGGCAGGGGGGTCGGTACGCTGTATGCTCGCAGGAATCCACCTGACCAGGCGATAGTCGCGAAATATACGGCTTTTCGGTGGAAAACCCGCTGCAATTGTGGTTAAATGCCGCTTCAAATCGCACTTTCCAAGGAGTTTATCAATGTACAACTGTTCCGATCTGAAAAAAGGGCTGAAACTGCTCATTGATGGTGAGCCTCACGTTATCGTTCAATACGATTCTACCAAGCCGGGGAAAGGACAGGCACTGTATAAGTGTAAACTCCGCAATATGATTACCGGATCATTGTTCGATCGGACTTACCGCAGTGGCGAGTCATTTGAACCCGCCAGCCTTGAAGAGCGTGACATGCAATATCTTTATCAAGATGACAGCGGTCACGTTTACATGGATAAAAAATCATACGAGCAGGTCATCCTG
>CAZQFI010000118.1:0-4426 GCA_964592545.1 uncultured Geobacteraceae bacterium | reverse complement strand
TTCCATCAGTTCATCAAGCTGATCGGGAAGAGTTCCATTGGTTTCAAGATAAATGGGGAGAACTTTTCGCAGTTCCGGCAACCAGTCGGCCAATATCTTTGCGTGCAGCAGCGGCTCGCCGCCGGTTATACTGATCGAGTGGTGGGCACCCGGCAAATCATCGCTCCACCTCTTGACCAACTCAAAAACTCGACCGAACTCAAGCGGGTTATCCCAGCCCTCAAGGTGCCCTGAACCTGGAACTTTCTCCACCTGACATTCCTGCGTCGGTGAAAATTGGGTATCACAATAACGGCAGTTGAGATTGCAGGCAGGAAACCGCAAAAAGATCTGCCGATGTCCGACCAGAATCCCTTCCCCCTGCAAAGACGAGAAGATTTCGATTAAATCAGCTTTGGGTATAGGTCGCGTAGGCATTATCCGATTCCCAGACAGTAATCTGTTCAAGCTGCACATCGTACTCAGCCAGGCTTTCGGTCAGTCGGTCGTAAATAAATTTGGAAATGTGCTCAGATGACGGGCTGATCCCCTTAAAGGCTTCAAGATCATTGAGATATTTGTGGTCGAGGTAATTCATCACCTCTTTCGTGTGACGTTTGAGAATTTTAAAATCGATTCCCAGTCCGGCATCATCAAGACCTTCAGTCTTCACGGTAACTTCGACTTTCCAGTTGTGGCCGTGAAGGTTTTCACAATCCCCCTGATAATTGAGTAAATTGTGAGCTGCGGCAAAGTGGGTCAATATCGTCAAATGGTACATAGTCTCTCCTGATTAAAATTCGCGATCGGGCTGGGGAGCTTTTTCTCCGGCAACAGTGTAATCTTCACTGGCCCAGCACCCGAGGTCAATAAGACGGCACCGCTCTGAGCAAAACGGGCGGGACGGATTGTCATTCCAGAATGTTTTCCTGCCGCAACCCGGGCACTTTAACTCGATATCTTTCATAATCTCCACTATAACGACTGGTGACTGAAAAAGAAACTCCCTGCCGCACCCTCTCCAGAGTAAAAAACCCCGGATCAATGGATCCGGGGTCGACATTTACTGGAGCGGAAGACGAGGTTCGAACTCGCGACATTCAGCTTGGGAAGCTGACGCTCTACCAACTGAGCTACTCCCGCATAAGGAATGCGCAGTATAGTGATTACACTTCTTTGTTGTCAAACAATAATTTATCTTTCAACCAATTTTCAGCATCGGCAGAGGAAGATATTTCCCCTTTAATTTCAGCAAGTTTTACCCTTGACTGCCAGGATCCAATCTGGGCAGGTGAAACATTCCCCAAAACCTCAAGAACCCGTTTTCCTCCCAGCAGATCGGGAATCCTTTTCGACTGCTGTTGTGTCGCAAAAGAGGCCTGAAGTTCTTTAAATAATGAGAAATCAAGCCGGCCAAAACAAACCCCCCAGTACAGCATCTTGACAGAAGAAAACGGTTCCAGTTGTTCAACAAGCAATGCCTGCCTGCGTCGACTGTCAGACGTTTTGACTGCCGTGAAAAACTCAAGATTCGGTTCGCGCTGCAACTCTTTCATAATTCGCTGAACCCGGCGGCTGAAACGTAATCGACTATGAAGCAACTGTGTCAGGTCAGCTGGCAGATATACACGGATCAGCTGAGCAAACAGAATAATTTCTCTGACCGAATAGTGTTCGAATGTTTCGAGATTCAGTGAGTCGATTTCGGGATACTTCTGCATCTCGGCATAGAGATTTGCTATCAGGTCAGCTTCTTTTTCAACATCCCAGCGCCGCCCTGCCGGTCCGAAGAGAACTTCAAGGACACCACTTTCGTAAAGAAGTTTTATCCCTTCACCCACCAAGGGGCTGGATAATATTTTGCTGAGTTCGTCGTGTACCCGCTCTCCAGCAATTCCCGACAGCAGGTGTGCCGAAGTACAGATCTCCTGCCACGTCTCCGGATCAAAGGAAAAATCGAGAGTGACCGCGTGCCTGATCCCCTTAAGTATCCGCAAAGGGTCATCGACAAGGCTTTGTGGTGAGCACGCTTTGAGCTGTCGGCCATTCAGATGATCGATCCCGGACAAAAGATCAACAAAAGGGGCGTCTGGAAAAGAATTGAGCAACAAGCCGAAAGAGTTGATCGTAAAATCACGTAAGCGCAAATCTTCGTCGATTGTTTCTGCTTTCAGCGGATTGAAATCAACAACCAACCCCTGTGACAACAACACTCGACTCTGCTTTCTTGCCCTATCGAGCCAGAACCAGTGCCCCCCGACCTCCGCAGCCCACATCTTTGCCAACGGCGTCGGATCAGCAGAACAAGCAATATCAATGTCAGTCTGGGGCAAGTTGAGGAGAAAATTACGCAAGCAGCCGCCAACAAGCCAGAAATCGGCATCGCTGGCTTTGATTCCTGAAAGCAAAGGCTCCAAATCACGATTCTGCTGAATAAATTGCCTAAGCTCTGATATTTTTGGAAATACTGCAGATTTCATCTATTCAATCCAGGACGTATCGCCCGCTCCCTGACGCAGAATCTCAATCTGATCGTCCAAAAGGCTGATCACGGTCGAAGCCTCATCCATCGAAATACCACCGTCGATAACAAAATCGACAAGGTGCCCCATCCGATCGTTAATCTCCTGGGGATCTTGGGGGGTATCTTCACCAGAAGTATTGGCACTGGTCGTCACCAGCGGGTGGCCGAGTTCTTTGACAATTGCTTCACAGATCGCATTTTCAGGGATTCTGATTCCAACCGTCTTCTGTTTGGTACTCAAGGAGCTGGGAACAATCTTCGTGGCATGAAGAATGAACGTATATGGTCCGGGAAGGTGGCGTTTCATCACCTTGAAAGCAAAGTTACTCACCTGAGCGTAATTGGAAATTTCAGCGAGGTCACTACAGATAAACGAAAACGGTTTGCGCTGATCACGCTGCTTGATCTGAAATATTTTTTTAACCGCTTTCCGATTAAAGATGTCGCAACCGATCCCGTAAGTTGTATCGGTCGGATAGATGATAACACCACCCTGCTTCAGACAATCAACGACCTGTTTAATCAAACGGGGTTGAGGATTACTGGAATTGATTGATAAAAACACCAAATTCTCCCTAAATATTGATAATCACATCAGATATTACTCATCATGCGCAATTAAAGCAACATTTTCAATTCATCAATCTTCTTCAAATCAGCATAAATAGCCGTAAGCTGTTCATAATTATGTAATGTGACCAGAACAGAAACAGCCTGATATGTCCCCTTCCCGCTCGGCCGACTGCGGACAGCATCGCGAGAAACCGTCACATGCTGATCAACCGCAGCGACAACCGCGTCCTTAAAATCGTCACCGGCTGTCCCCATGGCCTTAAACTGATAGTGACAGGGAAACTCCAAAAGATTTTCGGGATCACACTTTTTCATTCGGCTCCTCCCCGGCCGGTATGACCAAATCCTCCGGCCCCCCGTGCCGTTTCAGAAAGATCCTCAACTTCAAGCAGCTCTGCCTGACACACCGGAGCGACAACCAGCTGGGCAATCCGGTCACCGGAGCTGATTGTAAACGGTTCTTCTCCATGGTTGATCAGGATAATCCGTATTTCCCCACGATAATCGGCATCAATGGTTCCGGGCGAATTAACCATCGAAATACCATGTTTGATGGCCAATCCGGAGCGGGGACGAACCTGAACTTCATAACCTGCGGGGATCGCAAATGCCAACCCTGTCGGCACCAGAACGCGATTGCCCGGCTGAAGGACGACATCGTCATCCAATACGGCACAAACATCCATCCCGGCAGCCAGGTCCGTCATGTACCTGGGCAATTTCGCAGCGGGATGGAGCTTTTTAATCTGTAAAAGTGGTTTATCCATGATCCTCTCCATAGAAAAGGCCGGTAAAGATCACAAGATCTCCACCGGCCACTCTATCATTCCTGATCCATGATCCGAATTACAGACAACACCTGCAAACCGGAATTCGAAGGGCTAACCCTCTTCGGGCAACTCCATTCCGAGTGCAGCCTTGCGGGACAGCTTGATTTTGCCCTGACGATCTACGCCAATACACTTGACCAGAACTTCGTCACCCTCTTTGAGGACGTCGGTCACATTCCGGACCCGCTCTTTAGCGAGCTCAGAAACGTGAACCAGACCGTCGGTGCCGGGGAAAATTTCGACAAATGCGCCGAATTCCATAATCTTTTTGACTTTACCCATGTAGAGCTTGTCAACTTCAGCTTCCTGAGTCAGATCACGAATCATCTTGATTGCCTGTTTGGCCGCAGCGCCATCAGACGAAGCAATCTTGATTGTGCCATCATCTTCAATATCGATCGCACAGCCGGTCGCATCGATGATACCGCGGATGTTCTTACCGCCCGAACCGATAACAGTTCTGACCTGATCTGACTTCACCTTGATACTGGTGATCTGTGGAGCGTGCTCAGAGAGTTCT
>CAZQFI010000117.1:0-1824 GCA_964592545.1 uncultured Geobacteraceae bacterium | reverse complement strand
TGCAGCCCGAATGGGATGTCAGACGTTGTTGTTGACCATTGGTCTGGATACGGTTGCGCAAATGTCGTGTAACCCCTCGATTGGCGGTTTGGCTAAGGGACACCTGGTGCATGAGATTGATGCGCTCGGTGGGGAGATGGGGATCAATATTGATGCGACCGGAATCCAGTTTCGCCGGCTGAATACACGAAAGGGGCCGGCGGTTCGTGCGGCAAGAGCGCAGGCAGACCGGATGGCATACAGTGCCAGGATGAAAAATGTGATCGAGGCTGAGGAGATGCTCGATCTTAAGCAGGGTCTGGTTGAAGAATTGCTGGTTGAGAAGAATCGGGTTGTTGGGGTGAAAACGCGCGAGGGGATCAGTTTTTTGGGAAGAACGGTCGTTTTGACCACCGGAACGTTTATGCGTGGCCTGATCCATGTTGGGTTGAACAGCTATGCGGGGGGGCGTGCCGGAGAGCCGGCAGCAGAAGGGATTTCCGCTTCGCTGAAGGCGTTGGGCTTGCGGGTGGGAAGACTTAAGACCGGTACACCGGCGCGGTTGTCGGCGCGTTCGATTGATTTTGACAAGCTGGAAAGACAACCGGGCGACAAAAAAATAAAACCATTCTCTTTTATGACGGACAAAATAGAGAGACGTCAGGTTGATTGTTACATTGCCGAAACCAACGAGAAAACCCATCAGATCATCAGGGCAGGGCTTGACCGATCGCCACTGTATGCCGGGGTGATCGAGGGGGTGGGGCCACGTTACTGTCCCTCAATAGAGGACAAGGTTGTCAGGTTCCCCGACAAGAAGAGTCATCAGTCGTTTCTTGAGCCCGAAGGGGTTCGTGGCAGTGAAATGTATCCAAGCGGTCTGTCGACGTCGCTTCCTGCCGATGTGCAATTGGCGTACTTTCGCTCAATGGTTGGTTTTGAACGTGTTGAGTTGATGCGTCCCGGCTATGCGATCGAGTATGACTTTGTTGAGCCGATGCAGCTGAAGGTAAACCTGGAGACTCGTGCGATCGCCGGGCTTTTTCATGCCGGTCAGATCAATGGGACGTCGGGATACGAAGAAGCCGCCGGTCAGGGGTTGCTGGCGGGGATCAATGCGGCCCGGAAGTGTCAGGAAAGGGAGCCCCTGATTATTGGCCGCGATCAGGGTTATCTTGGTGTTATGGTTGACGATTTGATCACTCAGCCGACAACAGATCCGTATCGGATGTTCACATCGCGATCCGAATATCGCCTGTTGTTGCGGGAAGATAATGCCGATCGACGATTGACGGAGATTGGTCGCAAGATCGGACTGGTGAAGGATGATCGTTGGAAAAGATATCAGGAAAAGCAACGCCAGGTTGAAAGGGCGATGGAAGACCTGCGGTCGCATCAGGTGACGTCTGCAAACACCACTGTAGTCGCAGGTCTCGGTCTGGGTGAGCTAAAGAGTGGTGTGACATTGGAGCAGTTGTTGCGTCGGCCGGATGTTACTGTGGAGAAGTTGAAGGAATTTTTCTCTGATCTTGATGAGTACACGGAGTCCGCCCTTGAACAGGTTGAAATTGCCGTTAAATATGAAGGGTATATCAATCGACAGATCGAGCAGGTAGAGCGTTTCAGGCAGCAGGAAGATATTGAGATGCCCGAAGGGATCGACTATAACTCAATCCCGAATCTGTCGGCGGAGGTACGAGAGAAGTTGAACAAAGTAAAGCCGCGCAGCCTTGGTCAGGCCGGGAGAATCCAGGGTGTGACTCCGGCAGCGGTTGCTATCATTCAAGTGTATTTACGGAAGAAGTGATGCGGGAGCGTTTCTCAAGCATTGCAAAAAAAGCTTTA
>CAZQFI010000116.1:0-3534 GCA_964592545.1 uncultured Geobacteraceae bacterium | reverse complement strand
GTCGTTCGCTTCGACAAGCAGTGGTAAAAACCCTTCTTCAGTTTGTACTTCCAGTTTCTCTTCAATGACCGGAATATAGAGGATGGTGTTAAGAAACAGATCGTAGAAAAGATGTTGTTTGGTTGAATCCTGAAAGCCAAGTTTGAGGGCTTCATCGAGTTCGGTCATGGTCTCCCTTTCAGATGGGTTGCTGTGTGACATACAAAAAAGCCGACTCCAGATCACCAGAGTCGGCTTTTTCTATAATGGTCGGGATGAGAGGATTTGAACCTCCGGCCCCTTGACCCCCAGTCAAGTGCGCTACCAAACTGCGCCACATCCCGTTAGTGATAACGTCGCGAAGTATCTTGTATTTCCAGAAACTTGTCAAGAAAAATGGGTTACCTCTTTCGCCGATCAATCACTCTGACAGCTTTCCCTTCATGGCGCTGAATACTGGCAGGCTCGACTAACTTGACTTTGGCACTGACACCCAACACCGTCGCAATTTGCTTTTCGGCCTGGACAACAAACTGGCGTTGCTGCTTCATTTCATCGAAGAAGATATGTTCGTTGACTTCAACCTGAACCTCCAACGAATCCATGTTATTTTCCCGGTCAACAATCAGCTGATAATGGGGTTCGCATCCCTCAATCTGGAATAAAACCTCTTCGATCTGGGTCGGGAAGACGTTGACACCCTTGATGATCAGCATATCATCGCTGCGACCACGGGTTTTTTCCATTCTCGCCAAAGTTCTGCCACATGCGCACGTTTCGTAGTGAATCCTGGTGATATCCCGCGTCCGATAACGAATCATCGGGAAGGCCTGTTTGGTCAGACTGGTCAATACCAGCTCACCGACAGAGCCCTGCGGCAGAACCTCACCGCTATCGGGATCGATAATTTCGGCAATAAAATGGTCTTCAGCAAGGTGCATCCCCTGCTTATAACAACACTCACCGGCAACACCCGGCCCCATGATTTCCGATAAGCCGTAATTGTCGGTCGCGAGAATGCCGAGTCGCCGTTCAAGCTCAACCCGCATCTGTTCGCTCCACGGTTCAGCACCAAACAAGCCAACCCGCAACGCCAGAGATTTTGGATCAATCCCCTGCCGTTCCATGCGATCAGCAAGAGTTAAACCGTACGATGGCGTACAGACCAGCGCAGAGGAGCGATAGTCCTGCATAATCATCAGTTGTTTGTCGGTATTGCCACCGGATATAGGGATAACCGACGCTCCAATCGCCTCAGAACCGTAATGGAGGCCAAAGGCGCCGGTAAAGAGACCGTAGCCAAAAGCGATATGGACAATATCTTCCTCGGTGACTCCGGCAGCCGTCATAAAACGGGCAACCAGTTCGGTCCAGGTTTTGATGTCCTGCTTGGTGTAACCAACGACCGTCGGTTTACCTGTCGTTCCCGAAGAAGAATGGATCCTGACGACATCGCGCATCGGAACGGCAAACATGCCGTAGGGATAGTTGACCCGCAGGTCTTCTTTGGTGGTAAACGGCAGGTGACGTAAATCGTCAAGATTTTTCAGATCACCCGGCTGGAAGCCCGACTCCTTGAACTTGCCCTGATAGCACGGGACATGGTTGGCAACCAGCGACAGTGTCTGGTGCAACCGTTTCAGTTGCAGACGAGTCAACTCCTCGCGTGGCAGGCACTCCGCATCACGATTCCAGATATTGTTTGGAAAGTCCATCGACTTAAAACCTTAAACGCATCAATCCGAAAGCAGCAGCCATCAGATTGAGGTGATTCTCTCACTTGGCAAAATAGTGACGTTATTTTCTTTCAGGGCTGAGATCGCTTCGTCAATATCATCAAAACGGAAGATAATGACAGCATTATCGCCGGACCGCTCAACGAAAGCGTACATATACTCAACATTGACGTTATGCTTATCGAGAATCTGCAGGATCTCGGTCAAGCCCCCGGGGCTGTCCGAGACAGCAACACCGATCACGTGAGTGATACTGACGGTAAAGCGCTGTTCTTTAAGAACTTTCAACGCCTTTTCACTATCATCGACAATCAGCCGCAGAATGCCGAAATCAGAGGTATCGGCAAGCGACAGGGCACGAATATTGATCCCGTTTTGTCCCAGAATCCCGGTAATCTCTGCCAGCCGACCCGATTTGTTCTCTATAAAAATCGAAATCTGTTCAACTTTCATTGTAACCTCCTCAGGATTCTTTATGACGGTTATCGATCACCCGCTTGGCTTTGCCTTCACTGCGGGTAATGGTTTTTGGTTCAACAAGGCGGACTTTACACGTGACACCGAGTAAATCCTTAATATCCTTCTTGATGGTATTGGACAGACCCTGCAGAACCTTGATCTCATCAGAGAAGCTCTGTTCATTAACTTCAACCTGAACTTCGAGGGTGTCAAGGTTGCCATCACGTTCCACAATAAGCTGATAATGGGGCTCAACACCTTCGACATTAAACAGCACCGCTTCGATCTGGCTCGGGAAAACATTGACGCCGCGGATAATCAGCATATCATCGCTGCGACCGCTTAAGCGTTCGATCCGGGCATGGGTCCGGCCGCAAATGCACGGTTCCTTGATCAGCCGGGTAATATCGCGGGTCCGATAACGGATCAGTGGGATTCCTTCTTTGGTGATGGTGGTAATGACCAGTTCACCTTTTTCACCATCGGGTAACACTTCGCCTGTTTCGGGGTTGATAATTTCCGGGATAAAGTGATCTTCCCAGATATGCAGTCCGTTTTGGGCTTCAACACATTCGATTCCGACACCCGGACCGAGAATTTCGGATAAACCATAAATATCTATTGCCTTAATATTGAGTTTCGCCTCGATCTCCTGGCGCATCTTTTCACTCCAGGGTTCTGCTCCCAGAATTCCAACCTTGAGCTTGAGCTTACGGATGTCGATCCCCTCTTCTGCCGCAACTTCAGCCAGATAAAGGCTATATGAAGGGGTACAGGTCAGAACCGTTGAGCCGAAGTCCTGCATAATCATCAACTGTTTTTTCGTATTTCCACCCGACATGGGGATAACCGACGCCCCTACCCGCTCAGCACCGTAATGGGCACCTAACCCGCCGGTAAACAATCCATAACCGTAAGCGTTGTGGATAATGTCTCCCTGGTGAGTTCCGGCAGCAACGAATGAGCGTGCCATCAATTCGGTCCAGTTATCGATATCACGACGGGTATAACCAACAACGGTCGGCTTTCCTGTCGTTCCGGACGATGCATGAATCCTGACAATCTGCTCCAGAGGAACGGCAAACAGCCCGTAGGGATAACTGTCACGCATATCCTGCTTTAGCGTGAACGGCAGCCGTTGCAGGTCATCAAGACTTTTGATGTCAGCCGGTTTCATTCCCGCCTTATCAAACGAATCACGATAAAAGGGAACCGTTGCGTAGACCCGTTCGACTGTCTGCTGCAACCGTTTTAACTGAAGAGATCCCAGTGCTTCACGGGGCAATGTTTCAAAATCATCATTCCAGATCATAGACTATCTCCCGAATTTTAGTATCAGTTCAACTCACCTGACAGCCTG
>CAZQFI010000115.1:0-3386 GCA_964592545.1 uncultured Geobacteraceae bacterium | reverse complement strand
GCCGTCATTCGAACCTGCTTTTCGGCCAGTTCGGGGGCGGTGAAGGAGAGCTCTTCGAGCAATTTCTCCAGGATTGTGTGTAAACGCCGGGCTCCGATATTTTCGGTCCGCTCATTGACCGTTTTAGCAATCTTGGCCATTTCCCTGATGGCGTCTTCATCAAAATCGAGATCGATCGACTCGGTTGTCATCAGTTCCTTGTACTGCCGGATCAGGGCGTTCTTCGGTTCGGTGAGAATCCGGTAAAAATCGTCCTCATCGAGGCTGTTCAGTTCAACCCGGATTGGGAAGCGCCCCTGCAGTTCGGGGATCAGATCGGATGGTTTTGCCATGTGAAATGCCCCGGCTGCAACAAACAGAATATGATCGGTTTTGATCGCTCCATGTTTGGTATTGATGGTACTTCCTTCGACGATCGGCAGAATGTCGCGTTGCACCCCTTCACGGGACACCTCGGGACCGTGAACCCCTTCACGACTGGCAATTTTGTCGATCTCATCAATAAAGATGATCCCGTTCTGCTCCGCCCGTTCTTTTGCGAGGGCGACAACGTTTTCCATGTCGACCAGTTTTTCGGCTTCCGACTCAATCAGGTGCTCTCGGGCCTCACTGACTTTGACCCGTTTGTGTTTGGTATTTTTCGGGAAGAGGTTGCCGAACATCTCCTTGATGTTCATCCCCATCTCTTCGTTCCCCTGCGGGGTAAAAACGCCCATGGCCGGCATGCTGCTCACTTCGACTTCAACCTCGACAAAACGCTCTTCGAGTTCACCGAGACGCAGCAATTTTCTCATCCGGTCGCGGGTGTGCTGGCGTTGCTCCAGTTTGTCGGGAGACAGGTCGGCCTCCCCGGGTAACAACAGATCAAGAAGTTTTTCTTCGGCGTTGGCTTCCGCCTTGATCTGCATCTTTTTGGTCTCCTCGGTCTTGACCATATTGATGGCGAGCTCAAGGAGATCGCGCACCATGCCTTCGACATCGCGACCGACATAGCCCACTTCGGTAAACTTGCTCGCTTCAACCTTGATAAAGGGAGCCTGAGCCAGCTTTGCCAGCCGTCGGGCAATTTCGGTTTTTCCGACACCGGTCGGGCCGATCATGATGATATTTTTCGGCGCAATTTCGTCACGCAGTTCAGCGGGAACCTGTTGGCGCCGCCAGCGATTCCTCAGGGCAACGGCGACAGCGCGTTTGGCATCGTTCTGCCCGATGATATAGCGATCGAGTTCTGAAACGATCTCTCTTGGAGTGAAATTATTCACTTTATAACCTCAACAGAAATATTATCGTTGGTGTAGATACAGATATCGGCAGCAATGTGTAACGCTTCGGTCACAATTTTCTCGGCATCAAGATCGGAATGGGCGACCAGGGCACGAGCTGCTGCAAGGGCAAAGCTGCCGCCTGAACCGATGGCAGCGACCCCGTCATCGGGTTCGATGACATCACCGGCCCCGGAGATCACCAGAGTGACATCTTCGTCAGCAACGATCAGCAGTGCCTCAAGGCGGCGCAGCACTTTATCGGTCCGCCAGTCTTTGGCCAGGGCAACCGCCGCGCGTGATAAATTGCCGCGATATTCCTGCAATTTGGCTTCAAATTTTTCAAACAGGGTAAAGGCATCGGCGGTACTTCCGGCAAAACCGGCGAGTACCTGATCCTGATAGAGACGGCGGATTTTGCGCGCCCCGTGCTTCATGACAGTATTGCCGAGGCTGACCTGACCATCGCCTGCCAATGCAACCTGTGACTGATGCCGAACGCAGCAGATTGTGGTCCCTTTAAACATGTTGTGACTCCGAGAAAGCAGCTAGAGACATTGTCTGAGTTAATTCATTGGCAACCCGACAACAAATGATAACAAATAACATAAATAAGGGGCGGGGATAAAGGGGTAAAGCAATAATTTTGCCGTCAGAGTGTCGGTTTTATAAGGGTTTTATCGTGGTCTGGGAAATTCGATTGTTGCGACCGTGTCTTCGCCGGGTCGGCTGTCAATATAAAGCTGCCCCCCCATGCTGCGGATAAAGTCGCGGGCATAGTAGAGCCCGAGGCCAAAACCACGGACCTGACCGGTGTTTTCGGGGTCAACCTGATAGAATTTATTAAAGATTTTTGCCAGCTCGTGTTGTGGGATACCGACCCCACTATTTTTGATCAGCAGTTTAATCTGCCGATCTGTAATCTTACTCTCTATCGTAATGGAGCCCTCTTCCTGAGTAAATTTAATGGCATTATCGAGAAGAGCCCGAATCGCAAAACTGATCCGCTGGGGGTTCAGCATCAATAACTCGGCCGGCAATGGCGGCTTAACGAGATTGGTGAACCTGATTTTCCGCCGGTGGGCGGCCGGTTGCATGGCAATTGCGACCCGATCGGCAATCAGACCAAGATCAATGGGTTCCAGCAGGAGATTGTCCTCCTGAAGGGTTGCTTCGCTGAAATAGAGAAGATCCTGAATCAGTTGCTCCAGATGGACGGTCTCTGCCTGAACCATGTCGAGCATCTGCTTGAAATTGGCATCGTTCGGACTTTCAATCCCCTCTGCGATATTCTGAATAAACAGCGAGATGGCCGTTGCCGGAGTTTTCAGCTTGTGGGAAATAAGGCCAAGGAAATCATTTTTGAGTTGATCGGTCCGGCGCAGATCGATCAGCTCCCGCCGCAGCTTCTGTTTCTCAAAAACATTATCGACCGTCGTGGAGAGCTGCAACAGGTTGATCGGTTTGTTGATGAAATCGTCGGCTCCCGCTTTGAGAGCTTCCAGAATCAACCCCTTGTCGGAGTAACCGGTCATCAGAATAACCGCCTGGTCGGGGCGCTGCTCTTTGATTTTCTGTAACAACTCCAGCCCATCCAGATTCGGCATTTTGACGTCAGAGAGAACGATATCGACCTCGGTCGTTTCGAGAATCTTGAGCGCTGCCAGCCCGTCCTCGGCAGGAATCACATGGTAATCTTCGAGGACGCTGATGCAGAGGTCGCGGATGACAGGTTCATCATCGACACAGAGGAGTGCTTTTGGTTCCGGGGCTATCTCAGTAGAAATCATAGTATCTCAAGTTTGAGTAAACAGTGTCCGTTGGTCAACCGGGGAACTTTAAATATAGCGGAGCAGCGGGAGATGTCCAGCTCCCGCTGCTGCTTATGACAAAAATAACCGGGATTTCTATTTGAGGCACTGTTTCAGGTGTTCCGGTGCTGCTTTCAGTAAGGCATCAATTTTGTCGGTGGCAGATCCGCCGGCTTGAGCCAGCTCAGGACGGCCACCACCACGCCCACCAACAATTTCATCCAGCGGCTTAATCAGATCGCCTGCTTTGATTTGGGATGTCAGATCTTTGTTCACGGCGACCAGCAGGGCAACCTTTCCTCCGGCATCGGAT
>CAZQFI010000114.1:0-2956 GCA_964592545.1 uncultured Geobacteraceae bacterium | reverse complement strand
ATATCGATCCCGAAACCGCGGCAGGTTTCGTAGATCATTGGGAAATGGTGCCGGATGAAATCGGCTCCCTTGTGGGTGATGTCGAGAAAAACACAGTCAGCACCGGTTTTTTTCATCTCGCTGTCGATGGCGCGGGCAACTATGTCACGTGGAGCGAGATCTTTCAACTCATGGTAATCGGGCATAAAGGGATAGCCATCCCCACGTTTGAGGATTCCCCCTTCACCGCGCACCGCCTCTGAAATCAGGAACGACTTCGCCAGTGGATGATAGAGGGTTGTCGGGTGAAACTGCATGAATTCCATGTTGGCAACATCGGCTCCGGCCCGCCAGCCGATCGCAACGCCATCGCCGGTCGCGATGTCGGGGTTACAGGTGTAGAAGTAAACTTTCCCGGCTCCACCGGTTGCGAGAACGGTAAATTGTGCACCAAAAGTGATGATCTCTTTATTTTTTATATCGAGGATATAGGCACCGAGGCAGCGGTTGTGAGCGAGCTTTTTCTGTAATACCTTGGCTTCAGTAATCAGATCAACCGCGATATGGTGCTGATAAAGGGTGATATTGGGATGGTTGAGAACCGCTTCTACCAGGGCCCGTTCAATTTCACGGCCAGTGGCATCTTTCGCGTGAAGAATCCGGCGGTAGCTGTGACCACCTTCACGGGTCAGATCGTATTGATCATCTTCGTTGCGACTGAATTCGACGCCCCAGTCGATCAGATCGCGGATCGCTTCGGGACCCGCTTTGACAACCCGGTCAACAATCTCCCGCCTGGAGAGCCAGGCACCCGCAACCATCGTATCCTCAGTGTGGGATTCAAAACTGTCAATATCTGAAAAAACCGTCGCGATACCGCCCTGAGCCAGTTGGGTCGCAGAGATGTCAATGTCACGCTTGGTCACCAGTGAAACAGAACCTTGATCTGCAACTTTCAGCGCGTAGGAAAGACCGGCAATTCCGGTTCCAATAATCAGGAAATCTGTTGTGATTTTCATAAGTGTGCCCTGCAGGCAGAGAGTAAAAAGCCGAAGGCGCATTATCAGTCCCGGTTTTTGTGTTGTCAAGCGTTTCGGGCCACGCTTGACATGCAAAGCGGCAAAAGGTTATAAAACACTCATGATTGCTCGGGTTCCCCTTATCTCATTTTTCCTGCTGGTCGGTTGCCTGCTGCTGCCGCAGGTCGCTGCTGCCGGAATATATCGGTATGTCGATGCTGCCGGTCGCGTTCACTTCACCAACGTACCGACGTCCAGCAAATTTCGCTTCTATCGTGATGAAGGAGACAGGTACACGCTTGGAACACTGATCAGCCATTATGCCCGGAAATTTGAACTGGACGAGTCGCTGATAAAGGCGGTTATCAAGGTCGAAAGTGATTTTGATCCGCAGGTCGTTTCGTCCAAAGGGGCTCAGGGGTTGATGCAGTTGATGCCCGAGACTTCTCACGAAATTGGGGTGAAGAATCCCTTTGATCCGTCCGATTCAATCTATGGCGGATCGTATTATTTACGCAAAATGCTTGATTCTTTTGACCGGAATCTTGATTATGCACTGGCGGCCTATAATGCCGGACCAAATGCTGTCCGTAAGTATGGCGGGATCCCCCCGTTTGAAGAGACACAGAATTATGTACGGCGGGTAAAGTATTATATCAATCACTACCAGCAATCCAAGGACACCCTCTGATGGCACGTGAAGTCAAGCTATTGAATCTGCCTAACATTCTGACGCTCTCACGGATTGTCGCTGTCCCTGTCATTGTTCTTCTGTTGTTATTTGAATCGAAAGAAACGTGCTTCTGGGCGGCTGTTGTCTTTACCGTGGCGTCATTGACTGACTGGCTCGACGGCTATCTGGCGCGCAAGTGGGAAGTCGTGACAATTTTGGGCAAATTTCTCGATCCCCTCGCCGATAAACTGATTGTCATGGCGGCGCTGATTATGCTGATTCCACTCGGAAGGGTCCCGGCATGGGCGGTTCTGGTGATTCTGTCGCGTGAATTGATCGTTTCGGGAATTCGCTCTATCGCGTCGTCTGAAGGGATTGTCATTGCTGCAAGCAACCTTGGAAAATATAAAACGATTTTCCAGATGATTGCTATTGTCGGTTTGCTGCTTCATTACCGCTACCACTGGTTCTTCGGGGTTGAGTACGACTTTCTGTACCCCTCTCTGCATAATGCCGGTATCTTTGTTTTCTATATTTCTCTATTTCTGACTGTCTGGTCCGGTGCTGACTATTTTGTGAAATTTTTCAAGGTTTTTGCAAAAAGTTAACCTATTGATATTTTTAAAGAAATTTAAATTTCAGAAATAATAATTTTTTATTGACACTCGGTCAGCCGTTTTGCTATACATACGTTCGCTCGTTACAGCGGGCCCAACTGGGCGGGAATAACTCAGTGGTAGAGTGCAACCTTGCCAAGGTTGACGTCGCGAGTTCGAATCTCGTTTCCCGCTCCATAAAAGATCAAGAGACCAGGTCATCGACCTGGTCTCTTTTTTTGTATGTGGTTCTTTCGTGTAAAAACAATGTCAAACGGCGAAAAAATGCCCCTAAAACCTTGCCTTTCCCTATAACTTGATGACAAAATACACAGTTTGTGAACTCAACTCTGAAATTATTTTTTGAGGTGATGAATGGAACTGGTTCGTGCCAAAAGTGCCGGCTTCTGTATGGGAGTCAGTCTGGCGTTAAATAAGCTGGACGAGATCATTGAGAAGAAGGATATTCCGGGGGATATCTATATCCTCGGGTCAATTATTCATAACCCTCAGGTTGTTGCCGAGTACGCTGCGAAAGGCGTTATCAGCGCCGATTCTCCCGAGGATATCCCTTCCGGATCAATCGTTGTTATTCGTGCCCATGGAATTACCAAACAGGTGCAGCAGTCTCTTTCTCAGCGCGGCATCCATGTCATTGATGCGACCTGCCCCAAGGTGAAAGATGCCTG
>CAZQFI010000113.1:0-10577 GCA_964592545.1 uncultured Geobacteraceae bacterium | reverse complement strand
TGCCGATTGTATTTTTCAACCGAGCTACGCCGAATCGTTCGGGATGGTTGCCCTGGAAGCGATGGCCTGCTGTATCCCCGTTGTCAGCAGTGATCTGGATGGAATTCCGGAGGTTGTCGTTCATGGGGAAACAGGCTATCTGGGGCACCCCGACGATTATGACACCATGGCCGACTATCTGGTCAGAATCTGTTCTGACGATGTTTTGCAGAAAACGATGGGACAGCGGGGGCGGCAACGGGCGCAGGAATGCTTTTCCGATCATCGTCAAATCGAAAAATACCTCTCCTGCTACCAAAAGACCCTGACCAATGCCAATTTTGTCAACTGGTCATAGCGACACTTTCATGTAAATAAGGAGCGATCGTCCGATGTCCAACCCTTTAAAACGTCTCAGTCTTTCAACCATTGTGATTATCTGTTTTGCCCTCGGCATTGTGAACGGGATTTTTTTCGGGGAGATGGTTGCGTGGATGGGGATCATCGGCAACGCCTTCATCAAGCTCCTGCAAATGACGATTATCCCCTATATCATCGTCTCCCTGATCACCAGCCTTGGGAAGATGACCTATGATCAGGCAAAGTCTCTGGGGGTTCAGGTCGGAAAGCTGATGCTCAGCTTCTGGATTGTCGGTCTTCTGGCCATCTACGTTATCAAATTTATCTTCCCGGAGTGGCAGGCGGGATCGTTCTTCAGTACCGCGCTACTGGAAACACCAAAAACAGTTGACCTGCTCGATCTGTATATCCCGTCCAACCCGTTCTTCTCCATGTCGAACAGTTATATCCCGGCAATCGTCGTTTTCTGTATCGCGACCGGGATTGCCCTGATCGGCATCACGAAAAAAGCGGCACTGCTGGAGCAGATGGAGGCACTCGGGGACGCTTTCAACAAAGTCACCGGCTATATCGTCAAACTGATGCCGGTCGGGATCTTTGCCATGACCTCGGCCACCGCCGGGACCATGGATGTGACAGAATTCGCCCGCTTACAGGTCTATTTCGCCTCCCACATCATCATGACATTTCTCCTGGCCTACTGGGTTCTTCCCGTCATGATCGTCATGATAACGCCGTTCAAATATAAAGATGTGGCCGGAATCGCCAAGGATGCGCTGGTGACCGCATTCGCCGCCGGGAATATTTTTATTGTTATTCCGATTCTGGTCGAAAGAACCAAGGAACTCTTTGCCAAATACAAAATTGCCGACAAAGATACCGACTCTTACGCCGAGATCATTATCCCGGTTGTTTTCAGTTTTCCAAATCTGGGGAAGTTGCTGACCATTATTTTTGTCCTGTTTGCCGCCTGGTTTTCGGGGTCTGACATCAGTTTTCTCGATTATCTGCCGATGGCAATCAATGGACTCATCAGCCTGTTCGGTAGCGTCTATCTTACCGTTCCCATGCTGCTCGACTCCATGCGTCTGCCGACCGACCTTTTTCAGCTCTACATGGTCTCAAGTCTGTTGACCAGTCGCTTCACCTCGCTGCTTGCAGCAATGAATATCTTCCTGCTGGCTGTCGGCGGTACTGCGATATTGACCGGTCACGCGAAGCTGAGCATAAAAAAACTGATCCTTTACAGCAGTCTGACCCCCCTCGTATTCGGGCTGACGTGCGGGGGGAGCTACATGCTGCTGAGTAAACTTATCAGCAGTGACTATGTGATGGATGATGTGGTCCTGAATATGGAGGGGTCACAGAATGATCCGCCGGCCGACATTGAAGAGTCAACCCAACCGGCTAAGGGAACGGGAACAGGAACGGAAACGTACAGTGGTCCCCGAACAATTCAGCAGATTACCGAGAGTGGTGTCTTACGGGTTGGATTCAACCCCAACCAGTTACCGTTTTCCTTCTATAATGCCGATAAAAAACTGGTGGGTTTTGATATCGAACTGGCAACGAACCTCGCCGATGAGCTTGGTGTTGCTATTGAATTTATCCCCTACACCCTTGGAGATGAGACGGCAATCAGGGACCTCGATCAGGGAAAGTTTGATTTTGCGGTATCGGGACTCCAGGTGACTACGCAGCGGATTCAACGGGTTAATTTCACGACCTCGGTCCTCGATCTCCATTATGCTCTGGTGGTCAAAGACTACCGGGCAAAATACTTCTCCCATCCGGAGAAGATCAAAAAAAACCATATCATCCGGTTGGCAACGGTCGGAAATTATTCAATTATCCCTCAACTGAAAAAGAAGTTCCCCGGTCTGGAGGTTTCTACCCTGAAAACCGACAAAGATTTTTTTGACAACGATGAGAAATACGACGCGCTACTTATCAGCCTTGAGGCCGGCAAAGCGTGGACACTGCTCTATCCTGAATACACGACTGTTTTTCAGCGGGACGGGGTAAAGTCGTTCCCCGCATCGTACGCCCTGGCCCAGGAAAATATTTCGCTGCTGAATTTCATGAACAGCTGGCTGGAACTGCAACATAAAGAGGGAAAAATAGATAAACTGTACGACTACTGGATACAGGGAAAGAATGCCGTTCCCAAGACGCCACGCTGGTCAGTCATCAGAAATGTCCTGCACTGGGTCGACTAAACCCCACCGGCAGCAAAAAAGAGTCCTGACGGGTCGGTGCGCCGGCCCGTCAGTTGAACTCGTCAAATCCGCCTGACAAAGAATATCCGCACACCGAAAGAGATCAGCACCAGCCCGGCCGTCCCTTCTGCCAACCTTGCCAGAAAGCTCCCCTTGAAGCAGCGGTGCAATCGAACCGCCGTGAACGCAAGTCCACCCTGGTAGATCATTGCAATCACAAAATGGATTGCTGCCATAAGGAGAGACTGGACAACTGCAGAGCGGGAGGGGTCGATAAATTGCGGCAGAAAAGCCATATAAAAAAGGAGTGTCTTGGGGTTGAAAACGTTACAGATGAACCCTTCACGCAACGAACGGAAAAAACGGAAGGGACGGGTAGAAGCACGAAACTCCTGCGTATCCAGAGAACAACTGTCATCCTTTCCCCTGAAAGCCCGCCACAAACTTGAGCTTCCCAGCCACAGCAGATAGCCGCCACCGATCAGTTTGAGGAGATTAAACGCCACCAGCGACTGCAACAGCAACGCTGAAATCCCGAATGCTGAAACCAACGCGTGGACAAACAATCCACAGCAGACTCCGGTACTGGTCGCCACGCCATCCCGCCAACCACCCCGTGTTGAATTCCTTATGATCAGCAGGGAATCGACCCCGGGAAACAAGGTCAACAGCGTAATAGCGACCAGAAATGTCCAAAACTGATCAATCACCTAGCTGTCGCCGAGCTCGCGGGAACGGGCGGCCGATGCAGTGACAGCTTCCATCAGAGTTGTCCGCAATCCGTTTTTCTCCAGGGTACTGATTCCGGCGATCGCCGTCCCGCCCGGTGAGCAAACCATGTCCCGCAGAATCGCCGGGTGCTCTCCCGTTTCCCGCACCATCAGGGCCGCTCCGACAACCGTCTGGACAGCCAGAGCGTGAGCAATATCACGCCGCAGCCCCTCACGGACGCCGCCATCTGCCAGTGCTTCGATCACAGTATAAATATAGGCCGGACCGGAACCCGACAGACCGGTGGCCGCATCCATCTGCCGCTCATCAATCAGCTGGACAATGCCGACCGATTCGAGCAGTTTCTTCACCACCAGCAGATCCTCCTGACTGGCATGGTGACCACGGCAGATCGCACTGGCCCCCTCACCGACCAGTGCCGGCGTGTTGGGCATCACCCGAACAATCCGCGGGGCACCGGTAAAGAATTTTTCAATCGATGCCGTTGTCACCCCCGCCAGAATTGAAATCATCAATTTATCGTCCATCGGCACATCGGCAAGTTCTTCAAGAACTTCGGCAACAATCTGCGGCTTGATCGACAGGACAACGATGTCACAGCTTTCCAGTAACTCGCGGTTATTCTCCGCCAACCCGATACCAAAAGCGTCCACCAGATGGTTACGACGCAACTCGCTTGGTTCCGATGCCATAATTTTTTCGGCCGGGACAGCGCCTGCCAGTAACCCTTTAATCAGAGCTTCGGCCATATTACCACCACCGATAAAGCCTATTCTTTGAGAATTTGTCATTTTTGACCCCTTTGTTTTCTGTTCCAAGATGACAAGCCTTGATTTGTTTAGCACAGCGGGGTAAAAAATTCAGCAGGAGAAATAAAACAATTATCGCTCTGCGCTATTTTTCCGACTCAACAGAACTTTAAGCAACTCTTACTTGCAGCAAAAACGGGGAGGAAAAACCGATATGACACGTGAAGAACTGGCCGGATATGACGGGAAAGATGGCCGTGCAGCTTATATCGCAGTCAATGGAACAATTTATGATGTCAGCTCCAGCGACCTCTGGAAGGGTGGCGACCACCAGGGATTGCACCGGGCCGGGCATGACCTGACTGAAGAGTTGAAAGCCGCCCCTCACATCAAAACGGTGATCGAGCGCTTCCCGGTCGTTGGAAAAATCGAGGCAGCTCCCGTAAAAAAACCGATAACGATCGCCGGAATCCCGCTCCTTTCGATCATCATCCTCGCCTTCGTAACATTGCTGATGCTTGCGACCTATATGATTTGAAAATCGGGAGGCCACCTTAGAACAGGTGGTCTTTAAGCCTTTAACAGCCTAAGGAGTTGCAATTATTTTTTGCAGCATCCCCGGCAATTCAGTACACACTGCAGTCTTTGCCAGGATGCCGACGATATTGGTTTTTGCCATCCCCGCTTCCTGCATGGTTAACAGATGACCGGAACAGATGACAACCGGGGTTGATGGTGAACAGGTGTAGATTTCCTGAGCCAACGCAATCCCACTCATTCCCGGCATCGATTCATCGGTGACGACCACAGCAAAAGCGGCGGGATCCTCCCTGAACAGCTGCAGCGCCCCCTCACCACTAAAAGCACATGTCACCTGAAAGCCAAATTCTTCCAGGAGATCACCGCCGAGTAATGCCAGGCTCTCTTCATCATCAACAAATAGAATTTTTCCGTTTAGCAATGGAGTGTTTCCTTTGAAGTCACAACAAAAGCGCTGGTCCCCTCACCGATTTTGACCACCAGGTCAAAAGCAATATCTGACCGGAGCATGAATATTAACACACGCTATTATTAATTGCTAACAATAATATCTCCCGTTTCGGTGAAAAATAGCGTTTTTACCTTGCTATATTGAATAAAAATTAATAAACTTACTCCCACAATAGTTTGGATTTGATAAACACAGAAGGGTTGGAGGCTGACTCTATGGCAAGAATGGTAGAAAATCCTGATCTCGCATTTCGTTTGGCGCGTGCCATTGTATCTGATATCGCCCTGTATAATCAGGACAAAGTTCAGGAAGGGATCAAAAGCGACAGCATTTTTGAACTGATGGATGAAGAGCTGGAAGAGGGGCGCGAGCACTTTTTCACCCGGGTTTCGCCCGAAATGCAGAATCGTGAGCACCTTTACGAGCGAGCCATTGTTGACGTGATGATCAAGCAGGCGGGAAAAATTGAAAGCCAGATTTGGTAGATGAGTTCCACGCTGCAGCTGCTCTTTCCAGATGACCACTCACCCGAACGATTGGATCTCTTTATTTGTGAGCGGCTGCCCGATATCAGTCGTTCACAGCTTAAAAAGCTGATTGATAGCGGTCACATCACCCTGAATGGTGACAAAACCAAGTCCAGTGTCAAACTCAGGGGGGGAGAAACCATCGATATCGACCTCCCCGACCCGGAACCTGTCGAAGCCCATCCCGAAGACATTCCCCTGCACATCGTCTACGAAGATCACGATATTATTGTCATCAACAAAGCCGCCGGGATGGTCGTCCACCCCGCAGCCGGTCATTCGCGTGGAACCCTTGTTAACGCGCTGCTCTATCACTGCACCGATCTCGCCGGAATTGGCGGAGAGCTGCGCCCCGGGATTGTCCACCGGATCGATAAAGATACCTCCGGACTCCTTGTCGTCACCAAAAATGACCAGAGTCATCAGGCACTCGCCGCGCAATTTAAAGCCCATTCCATCCACCGGCGTTATCTCGCACTGGTCCATGGTCACATGAATCAGAACTCGGGAGTTATCGACCAACCGATTGGTCGTCATCCCACCCAGCGTAAAAAAATGAGCAGCAAAGCCAAACAAGCCAAACGGGCGGTCACTCACTGGAAAACCCTGAAACAGTACAATCTCAACCGCCTGAGCCTGATTGAGTTGCAGCTGGAAACCGGCAGAACCCACCAGATCAGGGTCCATTTTTCCGAAATAAATTGTCCTCTTGTTGGCGATCCCCTTTACGGGAATCGCTCCCGACTGACGGCCATTAAAGATAGCGAACTGCGCACACTGATCGATCGTCTTCCGGGACAGGCACTTCATGCACAAAGTTTAGGATTTATCCACCCGACACGTGGAAAATATCTGGAATTTTCCTGCGAAATGCCCGAGACTCTACAAAGCATCATCACGCATCTCGATCATAAAAATTAAAATACGGAGTTTTCAATGAAGCTTGTCCGCAGAGGTAAGATTTCTTACCTGCAGCCACAACAATTGCCAGCCGGCCTGATTGCCGGGTTCAGCACCCGTAACGGTGGCGTCAGCCGCCCTCCTTACAACTCTTTAAACCTTGGGTTGGGAACCGACGACCTGCTGGCCAGCGTCGAAGGAAACCGCGCGACATTCAGTCGCGCCTTCGATCTGTCACCCCATCGGCTGCTGACGGTCAAACAGGTCCACGGTGATGATATCCTCCTCATTGACGAAGAAAATCCTGATCTGAGTCATTTTCTGACTGTTGAAGTTGATGCCATTGTGACAAATCAACCCGGCATCATGATCGGTATCCTGAATGCCGATTGCCTGCCGATTCTGATCTGGCACGATGACAACAAAGTCGCGGCAGCGGTCCATGCGGGCTGGCGCGGGGCGGCCAATGGTATTTTGGGGAAAGTCATCCGGTCGATTGCAACAAACTTCGCGATCCCTGCCGCTGAACTTAAGGCAGCAATTGGCCCCGGCATCGGCGCCCACAATTTTGAAGTGGACCGCCCGGTCCGCGATGCTTTCAGGCAGGGCAGCGGTTTCTGGAACGAAATATCCAAAGAAACCCAATTGGGACACTGGCAGGTTGATCTGCCCCTCAGCTGCCGATTACAGCTCGAAAAAGCGGGGATCAAACCGCAGAATATAGACGTCGCGAGCGAGTGTACCTGCTGCCACCCGGAGCTGTTCTTTTCTCACCGTCGGGATGACGGCGTTACCGGCCGACAAATCGGCTTTATTCAGCTGACAGATCATTAATTTTAAAATTATTTTCAGTTTACAGAAAAGATTCAGGTTTTTGTCAGAATCCCTTTGTACACTGCGCCTGTGACTTACTAAATCACCTGTTTGATTGACAGGTTCCGGAGGGGGGAAGCCCCCATCGTCTCACAGGCGATGGGGGCTTTCGTATTATTTGCGCCAGAATGAAGGGAAAAACAAAACCAGAACGGTAAAAAGTTCCAACCGCCCCATCAACATACAAAAGATCAAGACCCACTTGCCAAATACGGGGACATAGGCAAAGCTGTCGGTTGGACCAACCGTTCCAAGACCGGGACCGATATTTGACAGGCAGGCGATCACTGCAGAACCGGCGGAGGTAAAATCCATCCCCGTCGCGGCGACCAGCAGAGAACCGACCACAAAAATTCCGATATACAGTGCAAAAAAACCGAGGATTGCGTGGAGCACTTCCTTGTCAACCGGGCGTTTTCCCAATTTGACCAAACGGATTGCCCGGGGATGAATCAAGCGGAACATCTGCACCTGAGCGTGTTTGAAAAGCAGCACAATCCGCGCGACTTTCATTCCGCCGCCGGTCGAACCGGCGCAGCCGCCAATGAACATCAGCAATAAAAAGATGTACTGGGGCAGCACCGGCCAGAGTTCAAAATCGGCCGTCCCGAACCCGGTCGTGGTCATAATTGAGGAGACCTGAAAGATGGAATAGCGGAAGTTTTCTCCCGGCTGAGAATAGATCCCGCCGTACCAGTTGGACATCATCACAATAGCCGTTGCAATCGCAATAATTCCCAGATAAACCCGCAACTCTTCACTGCGGAAAAATTCACTCGCTTTCCCGCGTAACACCTGAAAATGGAGGGCAAAATTCACCCCGGCCAAAATCATAAACAGCGTGATCACACCATCGATATAGCTGCTGTCATAGGCGGCAACCGAAGCATTGCGAGTCGAAAACCCCCCGGTTGCCAGGGTTGCAAAAGAGTGACAAATCGCATCGAAGAAACTCATCCCGCCGAACATCAGCAGGATACATTCAACAACCGTTAACAGGAAATAGACACCCCAGAGCATCTTGGCGGTATCCTGGATCCGCGGTTTCAAACGATCGGCAGTCGGTCCGGGAACTTCGGCTTTGAACAGCTGCATCCCGCCAACTCCCAGCATCGGCAGAATCGCCAGTGAAAGGACGATGATCCCCATTCCACCAAGCCAGTGAGTCAGAGCACGCCAGAAGAGCAGACTCTGCGGCAGGCCTTCAATATTGGTTAGAATTGTCGAGCCTGTCGTGGTAAACCCGCTCATCGTCTCAAAAACAGCATCAATGGGGGAAGGAATTGACCCCGAAATCAGATAGGGAAGCGCGCCAAATACAGCAAAGACAGTCCAACCGAAAGTGACGATAGCAAAACCTTCACGAACGGTTAGTTCTTTGGGACTTTTACAGAATTGAAACAGCAGACCGCCGACCGTGAAACAGATGATGGCCGACAGGACAAATGCCATCCAGGCACCATCATGATAATAGAACGAAAAAGGCAGCGGGCACAGCAACGACCCGCCGAGAAAAAGCAGCAGCGCCCCAAGAATGCGTAGCGTCAGAATCAGGTTCATTCAGGAAAAAAACCTTTCCACCTTTTGCAATGCTTCGGGCAACGTAAAGACAACCACCCGGTCACCCGCTTCGAGCACGCTCTCCCCGCTCGGGATCTCATACTGATCCCCCCGGACAATGGCACCAATGATTGCACCACGGGGAAAGTGGAGAGCATTCAACGGAGTGGCTAACAATCCACTCTCCTGCCCGACCTCAATTTCCAACACCTCGGAGTTGCTCCCTTCAACAGCGGTGAGTGAAATAACATCGCCGCGCCGGACAAATTTGAGGATTGTCGCTGCAGCAGCCAGTCGGGGAGAGATGCAGGCATCGATCCCGAGCTCAGAGGCCAGCCCGATCAGTTCGGGTTGACTGACCAGAGCCAGGGTTCGGCGGGCTTTATGCTGCCGGGCCAGCAGGCAGGTCAGAATATTGGTCTGATCGTTGTCGGTGACAGCGATAAATACATCCGCTTCGGTCAGACCCTCATCGATCAGGGTCTGGACATCAAGCCCTTCGGCATTGATGACAACCGTTTTACTGAGGTGTTCCGCCAGCTTGTAGCAACGGTCTTCATCCTTCTCTATCAGCTTGATCTGGAAATTGAGTTCCTCCAGATTCTGCGCAACCTGCAGGCCGATTCGACTCCCGCCAAGGATAAAAGCGCGGTGATTCGGCTTCTCCTCTATTTTTTCAGACTGAAGCAGGTAATTAATTGCGGGAAGCTCCTGCTGCGGCGCAAAGATATAGATCCGGTCGCCCGCCTGAATGGTGTCGTCTCCGCGGGGGATAATGGTTGTATTCCCCCGGTTAATCGCAACAACAACAAACTGATACATCCCCCGCAACTCACCCAGTTCAGCCAGCGTCAGGTCACAGAGGGGGCTTTCCGACTCAATCCGGTAGCCCTGAAACAAAATCTGCCCATCGGCAAACTCGGCGACATCGAACGCCTTGGAGTTACAGGAGAGCTTGGTCAGTTCTTCGGCAACAGCATCTTCAGGGTTGATCAGGAGATCAATTCCAAGTTTCTCTTTGGAAAGAACCGCTTTGTGACTGGTGTATTCGATATTTTTTGTTCGGGCGATCAGGATCTCGACCCGATATTCCCGGGCGAGGAGGCAGGCGAGGATGTTGACCTCGTCCATATTGGTGACAGCGATGAAAATATCAACCTCATCGATACCCGCCTGTTCCAGAGTTTCGGCGCTGGCACCATTACCAACGACACCCAGAACATTCAGGCGATCCTGAGCCCGTTCAACGACCGCTTCATCCTGATCAACCAGGGTCACTTCATGCCCCTCACGGGACAGCCGGTCGCAGAGAAAATAGCCGACCTGACCGGAACCGACGATAAGGATTTTCATAAATAATCTCTTTCCACTCTAAGCCTTCAGGGATCAATCGTAATTTTGCAAGATCGCATATATTGTAAAATTGTGCAATAATTGGCTGAGATCGGTAAAAGGGATATAGGGCACAATTTCAATTTTTAAAAGGGCCAAAACAGGAAGATATATGCACTTTGATGTAGAAGTTGACGACAATTTCATCCGCCGTGAAAGGGAGAAGGCGCGAGCTCTGCGGAAACAGAACTGGTGGAAAAATCGTATTGCCAGGGGAACCTGTCACTACTGTGGCAAAAAAGTTCCGCCGAAGGAGCTGACCCTCGACCACATTGTCCCGGTTGCCCGCGGTGGC
>CAZQFI010000112.1:0-1689 GCA_964592545.1 uncultured Geobacteraceae bacterium | reverse complement strand
GCGTTTGTCATCGGCGGGACCTCTGCTGATGCCTGCATGAAGGTTGTCAAACTGGCAACTGCCCGTTATCTTGACGAATTGCCGACCGAAGGGAATGAACATGGTCAGGCATTCCGCGATGTCGAGCTCGAAGAAAAAGTTCTGAAAATGGCTCAGGATATCGGTATCGGTGCACAATTTGGCGGTAAGTACTTTGCCCACGATGTCCGCATCATCCGGTTGCCCCGCCACGGTGCATCATGCCCTGTCGGGATGGCCGTTTCTTGTTCGGCTGACCGTAACATCAAAGCTAAAATCACCAGGGACGGCATTTTCATTGAAGAGATGGATCGCAACCCGGGCCGCCTGATTCCAAGTGACATGCGGAACCAGAAGAGCCTTGGCACCCCAATTGATCTGAATCGGCCAATGGCTGACGTTCTCGCCGACCTGAGCAAATTGGAGGTTGGTGCGCCATTGCGTCTCAACGGAACCATCGTTGTCGGTCGCGATATCGCTCATGCCAAATTTAAAGAGATTATCGACAGCGGCAAGCCGCTGCCCGACTACCTGAAGAAGCACCCGATCTACTACGCCGGCCCGGCCAAAACTCCAAAAGGTAAGGCCTCGGGCTCATTTGGTCCGACAACCGCAGGCCGGATGGACAGCTACGTTGATCTGCTGCAGGACAATGGCGGCTCGATGATTATGATCGCCAAAGGGAACCGGAGCCAGCAGGTCACCGACGCCTGCGCCAAGCATGGTGGTTTCTACCTCGGCTCCATCGGTGGTCCCGCTGCAATCCTCGCCGATGAAAACATCAAAAAAGTCGAGTGTATCGACTTTGAGGAACTCGGTATGGAAGCTGTCTGGAAGATCGAAGTTGAAAACTTCCCGGCATTCATCCTGGTTGATGACAAGGGGAACGATTTCTTCAAGACCCTCGGTTTATAAAGATCAGGTCAATACTTAGTTTATCGTAAGCCTGAAGCCCCGGTATTTTGCCGGGGCTTTTTGCGTCAGTGAATGGACAAAAAAGGAAAAGCGTTCTAGGATTGGTCGTTCAACGACAAGAGCTATTAACTTCATCTTCCCCTATGGAAATCCAATGTTCGAAACAATGATGACTATTTACGACCGCATTGTCCTTAAACGCCCGCTGGCGACGATCTTTCTCGTGATGCTCATCCTTATCGGGGTCGGTTACTCTGCGAAAGACTTCCACCTGGACGCGTCAAGTGATTCACTGCTGCTGGAAAACGATCAGGATCTCAAATACTTCCGCACGATTAATGATAAATATGGCAACGCCGAGTTTCTGGTCATCAGCTACTCGCCCAAAGGCGATCTCTATGCTCCCGAGACGTTAAAGGACCTACGTAAACTGAGTACCAGTCTGCTTAAAGTCGATCAGGTCGATTCGGTTCTGTCGATTCTCGATGTTCCGTTGATCGACAGCCCGCGATTGACTCTCGGCGACCTGAAAAATGGTATCCGCACTCTGGAAACCCCCGGAATTGACATTGATCTTGTCCGCCATGAATTTGCGACCAGCCCTTTTTACAAAAATCTCCTCGTCAGCCCCGATGCCAGCACGACTGCGCTGCAGATTGTTCTTAAACGTGACGAAACCTACCAATCACTGCTCAAACAACGGAATGAACTCCGTGAAAAGCGCCTCGAGGCCCCCCTCTCGGCCGCTGAACTGAA
>CAZQFI010000111.1:0-10128 GCA_964592545.1 uncultured Geobacteraceae bacterium | reverse complement strand
AAGAGCCCCAGTAGCGGGACAATAACGACATAGAGCCCGGTGATAAAGCCCGCTTTCCCGGCTGTCGTATAGACCATTCCTGCCTGTTGCAGTGATGCCCCGGCAAACAATGCTCCGCCCGTCAGGATTCCCCCGATCAGCACCGGTTTTTTGGGTATTTCGGCTGAAATTGTGGCCGTTCGCCTTTTCTGCATCAACCAGATAAGCGGCAACAATGACAGGCTGCCCAATGCAAAGCGGATTGCATTAAAGGTAAACGGGCCGACATAGTCCATTCCGATGCGCTGGGCGACGAAGGCGAAGCCCCAGATCATTGCTGTCATCAGCAGGAGAAAATCTGCTTTGAGAGTTCCTTCTTTCATTTATCTTCCTGACCAGGGCGAGCTTTTAAATAAACAGTGGCGAAAAATAACACACTGCCGGATTTTTTTGTAAAAATTGACGTCATTCACTGATTGAACAGCAAAGAAGGTTCCGATGATGGTAGAATTCCATTGTTGGCATCTGATAGGGAAAAAATGCGAGAGTCGAAAAGGGTGTGCGATGGCTGAGTTGATAGAGAACAGAGAGAAACGGATAGAGGATCTTCTGGCATTTTCATTGGGAATGATGAACGGTGAGGATGGCAAGATGCTGATCGAAAAGTATCGGTCAGCTATCGAGAATATGACCCCTCACGACATGCTGGAACTTGAAGACCGTCAGGTGCGGATGGGGGTCTCTGCTGCTGCCATCAAGCGTGATATCGAAAAAATCCTCAACGTGTTTTACGCGAGCCTTAAACAGTACCCCTGGGAAAAACCGGCCGAAGGGACTTTTCTCTATTATCTTATGCTTGAAAATCAGGCGCTGGTATTCAAGCTGAATCAGATTAAAAAAGTTCTTAAAAGGATAAGGACACAGTATGGGGGCGATTTTAGCCAGGTTCAGCGGGAACTGTTGCTGCTGTTTCATGAGTTGGTCGAGTTTGAATACCACTATGTTAAAAAAGAGAACATCCTTTTTCCCTACCTCGAGAAGGTGTGGACATATTATCGGCCACTGACTGTGATGTGGTCACTCCACGACGATATCCGTAAAAAGCTGAAAACTATTGTCGCCATCCTCAAAAATGAATCTGCTGATTGGGATAAATTCAACGTCGAGATGAGTCAGTATTTTTTTCTTGCGTTCGGAATGGTGCAAAAGGAGGATCTGATTATTTATCCTGTTGCGGCAGAAACTGTCGCTGCCACAGCGTGGCAGGAAATGTATGCGCAAAGCTTTGACTATGTGTTTCCATTTATTGAAAAACTAGAAAAAATGAACAATATTCATGAAGATAGCGAGAAAAGTGAAATTTCTGATACGATATCCCGCGATGAGACCATCCTGTTTGCAACGGGAGACTTGAGCTTTAAACAGGCGCTACTTGCGTTTGATCATCTGCCGGTCGATATTACTTTTGTTGATGAAAATAACAAAGTGAGGTTTTTTAATCGGGCCAAAGATCGATTTTTCCCCCGCTCCCCGGCAATTATCGGTCGCGATGTAAAGAACTGCCACCCCCCTGAGAGTGTCCATATCGTCGAAAAAATTATCGAAGAATTTCGCTGTGGAAAGAAAGATCAGGCCGATTTCTGGATTCAGATGCAGGGCCGATTTATCCTTATCCGTTATTACGCGATCCGCAATGACGCTGGAGAATACCGGGGGGTTCTTGAAGTCAGTGAAGATGTGACCGATATAAGGACGCTGGAGGGGGAAAAGCGGCTGCTCGATTGGGATTAAAGTCAGTTTTATGATGAATAAAAATGGCGATTCCATTCTGGAATCGCCATTTTTGTACTGAGATCTAATGCCGCAGTTAAAAAACGGCCTTAATAATTTTACGGGTATTATCGGTCACCCCGTAGGTATAGATATGCAAACTGGGAACGTTATGAGCGACCAGATCCTTTGATTGCTGGATGGCCCATTCGGTTCCAACGACTTTAGCATCATCATTGTTTTTACACTTGGCCAGTGCGTCGGCCAGATCCTGTGGCAGGCTGATACTGAACAGCTTGGGGAGAACCGTAAGCTGGTTCTTCAGGTTGATCGGTTTGATGCCGGGGATAATCGGAACATCAATGCCAATGGCACGGCATTTATCGACAAAATCGTAGTAGAGCTGATTATCGAAAAACATCTGGGTGACGATGTAATCGGCACCATTATCAATTTTTTGTTTCAGATAAGCGAGGTCGGACTCAAAATTGGGCGCCTCGAAATGTTTCTCGGGGTATCCGGCGACGCCGATACAGAAGTCGAGGGGAGCATTGTTCTTCAGGTCGGGTTCCAGATATTTCCCCTGCCGCAGATTGACAACCTGTTCGACCAGTTCGGTTGCATTGGCATGGCCCTCGGGATCGGGGCGGAAAACGTGGTCGGTTTTTACGCCATCGCCGCGGAGTGCCAGAATATTGTTGATTCCCATAAAATTAAGGTCGATCAGGACGTGTTCTGTCTCACTTTTTGAAAAACCGCCACACAGAATATGGGGGACAACGGGGATTTTATAGCGGTGCTGGATGTCGGCGGCAATCGCGACGGTTCCCGGTCGTTTGCGTACAACCCGCTTTTCTATTGTCCCGTCGGGGCGTTCAACAAAAACCATCTCGTCGCGGTGGGTGGTGATGTTGATATATTTGGGATCAAAATCGACCAGACTGTCGATGGTACGATAGATCGTTCCGGCGCCACTCCCCTTGAGCGGGGGCAGCAGTTCAAAAGAGAAAACAGTGCTATCGCTGTTATTGATAATCTCGATCACGTTCATTTGGAATCCTGCACGGTGTAAGTGGTTATTTTGAAAACTGCCCGGGTTGTTTCCCGCCGGCGTTGTCCTTTTTAACCTATTCCGGGTAAATCAACAATCCTCTTTTTAGGGAACTGGTTGGCGACTGACGCTCAGCACGGCTTCCCCACGCCCCAAAATAGCCTCTCTATTCGTCCTGCTCCGGGTGCTGTCGAGCGTGCTCTTCCTTCAACCCGACCAGTTTTCGGGTATCTTCGAGAATCAGGTAAAACGTTGGAATCAGCAGCAGGGTGATCCCGGTCGCGAAAAGGATTCCAAAACCGAGGGAGATCGCCATCGGGACCAGAAATTGTGCCTGAACGCTGGTTTCAAGAATCATCGGTGTCAGGCCGAAAAATGTTGTCAGTGATGTCAGGATAATTGGTCGGAAGCGTCGTGTTCCTGCTGCGGTAATGGCATCGCGCAGGGTCATCCCCTTCCGGCGATTATCGTTGATTTTGTCGATCAACAGCAGTGAATCGTTGACAACCACCCCGGAGAGGGCAACCAGCCCGAACATACTGAGGATACTCAGATTGAAGCCCATAATCATATGGCCGATAACGGCCCCGACAATACCGAAGGGGATCGCCGCCATAATCAGCAGTGGTTGACTGTAGCTGCGGAACGGGATCGCCAGCAGGATAAATATTGCGACCAGTGCCAGCTGGAACCCTTCAAACATACTACTGAGAGAATCTTTACGTTCTTTTTCTTCTCCCTCCATGTCCCAGCTGAGCCCCGGGTAGTCACGGGTCAGTTGCGGTAGCAGACCATTTTTCAGTTCAACGATAATCTCCTGAGCATTGGCTTTTTCGGCATTGACGCTGGCTGAAATATTGATGACCCGTTTGCGGTCGGTCCGGTTGATTTCGGAGAAGCCGTAGCCCTCGATAATTTCGGCCGCCTGAAGGAGCGGGATCTCTTTGCCGCCGGGGGTGTGGATGCGCATTGTTTCAAAGCTGTGGAGTTTGCGCCGGTCGGCTTCGGGATAGCGCACCATCACCTTGATCTCATTCCGTCCCCGCTGCAGTCTCAACGCTTCGGCACCATAAAATGCCGCCCGAACCTGACGGCCCAGGTCGGTTTCAGTAATTCCCAGGGTTCTGGCGGCCGGTTTGAGTTTCAGCTTGATTTCCCGTTTTCCCCGCGCGTAGGTATCTTTGATATCGGTGATGCCATCATATTCTTCAAGGACGGTGCGAATCAGGTTGGTGGCTTTATCAAGAACGGCAAAATCTTCATGGGCGAGCTGAATATCGATATTTGCACCGAGGCGCATCAGATTGGAGGTAAAGGTGAGCGATTCAATTCCCGGAATTTCCCCCACCTCCTTTCGCCAGGTAGCTGATATCTCGGTTGCGGGGATATTGCGCTGCTCACTTTCGGTCAGAAACAGCACAATATTACTGAGGGATGTCTCGGCTGATGTCCCGCGGCTGACCGGTCCGCCAGCGGCAATCGTGCCGCCGACGACGGTATAGACGTTGCGTAAAATAGAGTCCCCGGCGGGTCGCCCGGCATCGTACTCGGCAACCGTCTCCATCCCTTTTTCGAGGATAAAGCTGGCGACCCGCCGTGTTTCTTCGATCGGGACACCACGGTTCATCTGGATTGCCACGGTAATTTTGTCGCCATCGACTTCGGGCATGAAGGTGAATTTGATGATCCCCCCCTTGACGATCCCGACAGTTAACAGCAAGACTACCAGCCCGATGGCGAGGGAGGTGTAGCGATAATCAAGGGTGAGCCTGAGGAGCTTGCTATAGGGTCCGTTGACGAAACGTTCCATTCCCCGCCCGAACAACTGGCGGAGTTTTTCGATCTGGCTCAACAGGCCCCCGTTGAGCTCGCGGCGTTTTCCTGAACTGAGGTGGGCCGGGAGAATCAGCAGTGATTCGATCAGCGACATGACCAGCAGGGTAATGACAATGATCGGGATAACCTTGATGAATTTTCCCATCATGCCACTGACAAAGACCAGCGGCAGGAACGCGGCAATTGTGGTTAGAACTGAGAAGACGACGGGAATAGCCACCTCCATGGCTCCGTCGATGGCTGCTTTGACGTAGGGTTTCCCCTTCTGTCGATGCTCAAAAATATTTTCGCCGATAACAATGGCATCATCGACCAGAATTCCCAGTGCCAGAATAAACGCAAACAGGGAGATCATGTTGATCGAAACCCCGAGCCACGGCATGACAAAGAGTGTGCCGAGGAACGAGATCGGTATCCCGAGCATTACCCAGGCGGCAAGGCGGATCTCGAGAAACAGACCGAGGATAATGATGACGAGTCCGAGTCCGAGGAGGGCGTTTTTCTGCAGCAGTTCCATCCGGCTGTTGAAGATTTCGGTTGTATCGTTCCAGATCGCAATATTCAGGCTGGCGGGGAGTTCCTGCCGTTTTTTCTGGACATAGTTGATGACCCGCTCAGAAATTTCGGTCGGTTTCTGTTCTCCGATCCGGAAAACCTGCACCATGGCGGCTGGTTGTCCATCGAACAGGCCGAAGGTTTCGCTGTCGGCAAAGCCGTCAACGACGTTGGCAATATCGCCGAGACGCACCAGGCTGCCATCAGCCTTGCTGATAATATCGATATCGGCATAGTCGGGGCCCCAGTAGCGGCGCTCTTTGGTTCTCAGCAGGATTTCACCGCTGGAGGTTTTAACGGTCCCGCCCGGCAGATCGAGGGAGGCGGCCCGGATCCGTGCGGCAACCTGATCAAGGGTCAGATTGTAGCGCTGCAGGTTGGCTTCGGGGATTTCAATGGTGATTTCGAATGGTCTGACACCGCTCAGTTCAACCTGGGTGATGTCGGGAAGTTCGAGCAGTTCGTCGCGCGTCTGTTCGGCTTTTTCCCGAAGTGTCCGCTCACCGACATCGCCGTAGATAACGACCGAAACCACTTCACGACGGTTTGACAATTTACTGATGACCGGTTTTTCGGCATCTTCGGGGAAGGTGCTGATGCGGTCTATTTCACTTTTGATATCCTGGAGGATTTGATCAACATCTTCGTTGGCGTAGACTTCAGCAATGACAACGCCGGAACCCTCCCTTGCCGTCGACTTGACCTGCTTGATGCCATCGACGGCGGTGAGACTCTCCTCAACCTTCAGGATGATTCCTTCTTCGACTTCTTCGGGGCCGGCTCCGGGGTAGGCAACGACAACCGAGACCCGGTCGAGGGAGACTTCAGGAAAGACTTCCTGTTTGATGTTTGGTCCCATAATGATGCCACCGATAATCAGCGCCATCATCAGCAGGTTGGCCGCAACATGGTTGCGAGCCATCCATTTTACCGCCCCTTTCATTATTGCTGCTCCTGCTTGACCGGTCGCAGCATCATCCCGTTTGCTGCTGCCGACAGGGAGGTGACGACAACCCGCTCACCGGGAGCGAGCCCGTTGCTGACAAGGATATTCCCCTTTTCCCGTCGGGCAACAGTGACGCTCCTGATTTCCAGTTTATTGTCACGATCGACAACCCAGACACGCTGATTGTTGCGGAGTGCTTTACGGGGAATCGTGATGACCTGATGGAGGGTTTTCCCTCTCAGCTGTACGTTGACAAACAGCCCGGTTGACAGCTCCGAATAGCCCGCTGTCGGAGATTTCTGATAGGGGTTGTCGACGGCGACAACAACTGTTTCCATCCGGGTGGCAGGATCGATCTCACCCAGGCTGCGGATAATTGTTCCGTGCCACAACGGGTGATTCTCTCCGGGGAGAAAAATATCGGCAGCCGATCCCTGTTGATGGCCTCCCGCCAGTGGAATCTTTAACCACTGCAATTCGGAATAGGGGAGAGGAACATTAATCTCGGCCCGATCGGTTCCGACAAATTTTCCGATGCTGGTCCCTGAGCGCAGATATTGTCCCAGCCCCACCTGTTCCTGACTGATTCTGCCATTGAAGGGGGCTTTTAACTCGGTTCGTTGCAGATTTAATTGCGCCTGCTTCAGATTGGCTTCCGCCGCTGCCAGATTGGCCTGTTGCTGTTGCATCTGGATTTCACGTGTGACCAATGGCCCCGGCTTCCCCTTATCGGTGATCTCGATCCTCTCCCACTCAGCGATGGCGACTTTTGCTCGCTCTCGTTCTGTTGCCAGCGCCACCCGGACCTGAGCAATTTCGGCGTGAGCTTTTTCGATGGCCAGCTGATAATTGCTCGGATCAATTTTCAGGAGCAGTTCCCCTTTTTTGAACAGACCGCCGCTGACCAGTTGGGGAGAGACCCAGATCACTTTTCCACTGACCTCAGGAACCAGAGATATCTCCTGTGTCGCCTGCACCGTGCCGCTGGCATGGACGATGGTCTGATAGTCGGTTGTTTCGAGTTTGATAACATCAACGAGAACCCCCTGTTGCTGGGGTGCCTGTCGGTGAGGGGCTTTCTTCAGCTTGGTCAGCATGTTGAAACCGGCAAAGCCGATGATCAGAATCAGGATCGGCAGGATAATTTTCAGTTTTTTGGCGGGTCTTCGGTTTGTTTCAGTCATTTTGCTCTATCCTGTTTTTTGTCAAGATTTTCCTGCTGGCGGGTAATTTCTCCCTCCATCCAGCGTCCGCCCAGTGCGCGTGCCAGAGTGATCCGATAGCTGAGCAGTTGCCTCTGATTGCTGACCTGCTGGCTGAGGATTTCGAGCTGCATGATCTGACTGAGAAGCAGATCTCTGATATCACCCAGCCCGTAAAGGTAATTCTCCTGTATCAATTGCAGGTTCTTGTGGTTGATCTGCTGTCGCTGTTCCAGCCGGGTTTTCTTGCTGGTGGCATTGATCTCACCTGCCAGCGCTGTTTCAACCTCTTGAAGTGCCGCCAGAACCGTCTGCTGATAAATTGCCAGTTTTTCAGCGCGAAGGGCTTTTTGTCGCTCTGTCTCTGCCTGACGACGACCACCATCAATCAGTGGCTGAGTCAATCCCAGAGCCAGCGACCAGAGCGATCCTTCAACGTTTCCCATCGCAAGCTGGTTGGCTGAATAGCCGATGGAAGCCGACAGGTTGATTGCGGGCAACCGGTCGGCCAATGCCGCTGCCAGCTCGTGATCGGTCGCTTCAAGCTGTTGCAGCGCTGCGGTGATGTCGGGACGATTGAGGAGCAGATCTGCCGGCAGACCGATATCAATAATATTGTCCAGCTGTGGCAGCTCGTGGTTTTTGATCGCTATTGTGCCGGGCGGTTGCCCGAGCAGCGCGGCAATATTGTTCTCTGCCAGAGTCAGGGCTGTTCGCCTGTCCGGAAGAAGGGTTTTGACAATTTCGAGATTCTGGCGGGCGCTGTAAACATCGCTGGCGGTGGCAAGCCCGCCCCGGTATCGCTCTGTCACGATCTGGAGAAACTGCTCTTTACGGGCCGTCTGCTGTTCAAGCAGTTTCAGGTGAGCCTGCTGTTCCACTGCGAGAAAGTATTGTTCGGTGAGCTGGGCACTCAGACTGAGCAGCAGTGCCTTGACATCATTCTCTCCCGCTTCTCGCCGGAGTTCTGCTGCTCTGGTTTTATCTCCAAGCCTGTTCCATAGATCAACTTCATAGCGGGCTGCCACCGAAAGGCGTTCACCCGTTGTTATCGTATCTGATGTTACCCCCGGGTTTTCTTCACGGTTGAGAGATCCGTTCAGATTTAATTGGGGCCAGAGTGTCGACCGGCTGATTTTCTGCAGGGCTTCGAGTTGTTGCAGCCGATAGAGTGCCTGACGCAGAGTGAGGTTGTTGGAAAAGAGTTGCTGTTGCAACCGGTTGAGCTGTGGATCGTCAAAATCTTCCCACCAGTGCTGTGAGAGCTGAACGACCGGACCTGTTTGGTGGTGGCTATAGCTTTCCGGGGGTGTGGGGAGTTCCAGTTGGGCCGGCTTCAGGGGATTGCAGCCGGCAATGAAGATCAGGAGGAAAAAGAGTCGTTTCATTCTTCAGCCTCCAGCCCGGCAAGGGCATATTTTATCAGTTGATCGATCAGTACCGGAGGCTCCAGAGGTGGCGGGAAAGCTGAATTGTTCAGGGAACGGAGGGTCCCCATACTCATAACGTAGCTCATTGTCCCCATCACAAACTGTAGTCGGGTGAACAGGACCGCGGGGGACAGTTGCGGCAGCGCCTCACGCAGCCCCTCATATAGCAGGTTGAATGTCGGTAGAACCAGCTTGAGAAAGCAGTTCCGTACCGTTTCGTCAGGCTCACTCAGCGAGCGACCGATCAGTGAGACAAAGTCACAGGCTCCGGAACTCGAATTGCGAAATTCGAGGGTTGGCTCAATGAATGCTCTCAGCAGTTTTTCGGCGTCAGGGATGACCTTGTCCTTTTTTGCCAGTGTCAGGATTTCAGTGATCTTTTGGGCGCGAATTTCGTTCAGTGGTCGCAGGCGTCTTTCTATGACGGCCTGCAGGAGCGCATCTTTGGAACCGAAGTGGTAGTTGACCGATGCCAGATTGACTTCAGCAAGCTGGGTCAAAGCTCTGAGGGAGGTGTTACGAAAACCGTCTCGGGCAAACAGCTGTTCAGCGCTGTCGAGAATCCGGGTTTTTGTGTCGAGGGGTGCCATAGTCATCTTTCATTTTATCCGCAACATTGCAGCGTCAGCGTGAAGAAGATGATTTAAACACTTGTTTGAAACAGGTGTCAATGAGGGATGATTATTTCTTTTGGGCAAACCAGATTTTTTGTGCTTAAAAAATAAGCATAAACAACCTGCTGTAGAAATAAATAATAGAATAAACAGGGTGTTACATATTTGGCACGTTTCCCGCTAAGTCATCAGGTCATGAAAGATATTCTTTGGCGGGGAAGGGAGATTGCGCAGAATGAAAAAGGTCGCTTGCTGTCCCGTTGACAAACTCTTCGGCAACCTTTACGGCACAGTTGATCGGCATTGTGGCAACAGCGGTATTTGTCCTGGTCTCCAGTTCGGTGATCTGGCTGGTTCTTAAAGTGACAATCGGTATCCGGGTTTCGGAAGAAGAAGAGATGCTTGGGTGTGATGCTGCCGAAATCGGGATGGAGGCGTATCCCGATTTCCAACGGGTCAGCATCGGTGGTTCAACCGGAATTTCGGGTTATACGACATCATCGGTCTTGCGGAATTAAATCATGAGATGCGGGGGATGCGTTGGATCTGTATCCCTCGTTCTCTCTATCAGGGCAGTTCTTCCAACCGCTTGATAATGGGTAGATGCTGAGTACAGCGCTCCTCGCAGTCCCCGCAGGCGATACACTCTTTGGCCTGTTGCGGAGTGATATTCCAGTGCATCCGGTAGCGGTTAAGGACGGCCTGTCGATCACCGTCGGTAAGGATCAACTGGTTGTAGCTGTCG
>CAZQFI010000110.1:0-12076 GCA_964592545.1 uncultured Geobacteraceae bacterium | reverse complement strand
GAGCTTAAAGTTAACCGCGATATCATGGTTCTTGCGAACCCCGAAATTGCGATGCTGCCTAACTGGATTATTGCCTTGGTTGCTGCCGGTGGTCTTGCTGCTGCGCTGTCAACCGCTGCCGGTCTATTGCTGGCTATTTCCTCGGCAATCTCTCACGACTTGTTCAAGAATATCTGGTTCCGTGACATGACTGAAGGTCAAGAGCTGATGGCGGGTAAAATTGCCATGGCATGTTCCATCGTTGTTGCCGGTTATCTGGGACTGAATCCTCCGGGATTTGCTGCCGGTACCGTTGCAATCGCTTTTGGTCTGGCTGCCAGTTCAATCTTCCCATGCCTGATGATGGGTATCTTCAGTAAAACAATGAACAAAGAAGGTGCAATTGCCGGTATGCTGGCTGGTATCGGAATCACCATGTTCTACGTTTTCGCTCACAAAGGTATCTTCTTCATCAAGGGAACCTCGTTCCTCGGTATGTTCGGTGGCAAAGCCAACTTCTTCTTTGGCATCTCCCCGAACGCATTCGGTGCTATCGGTGCCATCGTTAACTTTGCTGTCGCATTTGCAGTGAAGAACATGACTCCACCAGTACCGGAAGACATTGCACAGATGGTCGAAGATGTACGGATCCCACGTGGTTCTAAAGCTGTCGACGGTGCACACTAAAACGAACAAAGTTTAATATGATCGGTACTGTGTAACCGATTATCCTTGCCCCGCCAGCCAAACTGGCGGGGCTTTTTTAAGACCAACAGCATAGAAATTATCTTGCGTGCCGGAAGAACCTCAGGTACAAAAGAGCGACTGACTTGTGTTCACAGAGGAGTTTTGAATGGTTTTCGATATCAGCGTAGCAATGACATGGCTTCTGTTTCTTGCCCTGTTTCCCATGGCCTTTTTCTGGTTGCGGCGTGCCTGGAGAATATTCTTCAAAAAGAATTACTCCGAAGTGGCAATAAAACGGGGCCTGCCTCCGGCAAATCCAAAAAAATGGGCGCCAATTGTCGGAATTCTTAACCTTGTCTGCGGCAGTATCGCTGTCTGGGTTATTATCGCTGTATTGCTGGGACTCTACCCTTACGACACTTGGAGTGCTATCGCCGGCATTACTATCTGGAGTAAAATCATCGCCGACTTCATCATCCGCTTTCAGGCACATCCGATTCAATTTGGAAAAAAAAAGAACCCCGTCAGTAATTAATCGGATCCGGGACACGCGGCCCCTTCTCTCTCCACCATAAATGTGATATTCTTCCCGAAATCCACATAAGGTTTCCCCGTGGCGACCTTATGTGGTGCAATGGCCGATCTATTTGCCGGGAGACAAGGATATTCACATGAGCCTCATAAAAACCCTGCGTGAAACCGAACCGTTCAATCAGCTCCCCGAAGAAATTTTCTCTGAAATTGATCAAGCGGCAGAAATCAGAGCGTTCCCTTCCAAAACTCACATTATCAGCCAGAACGATCAACCCACTGGCTACCTCTACATTATAAAAACCGGTCTCGTCGAAGTGACCGTTCTGACTCCCGGCGGGGTCGAAATGATTGTCGACTACCGGAAAGAGGGTGCCTTTTTCGGGAGTACACCTATCTTTACCAACGAGGGATACTCGGCCAATGTTCGTACAGTCAAAGAAACCGAGTGTTATCTGATCCCAAAAGCTCTGCTGACCAAAATTGCGACCAGTTATCCACACATTACAGAGTTCTTCAATCACGCCATCTATTCGCGGGTCCGCAACCTTTACTCCAACATGGTCAACGAGTACGCACAAAGTGCCCTGACCCAGATGGAAGCCTACCCGTTTAAAAAACGGTTGTCAGAAATCATGTCGGCCCCGGTTGAAATATGCTCACCCGAGACACCAATCAGAGACATTGCCCGCAGAATGATTCAGAAAAGTATCGGTGCGATACTGGTGTGTGATCATCAATCCCAGCTGACCGGGATCATCACCGAACGTGATCTGGTCGCAAAGGTGCTGGCACGCGACACCGCCAACTGTGAAGACCTAAATGCCGGCGAAGTCATGACACCTCGCCCCTACTCAATGCCTCCGGATACCTTCATGTATGAAGCCACCAGCTTCATGATGGGTCACAAAATCAAGCACCTGCCGATTCTTGACCGCAATGAAATTGTCGGGATAGTCACCCTCCAGGACCTGATGAAATACCGCAGCCAGAAATCGATGCTGCTGATCGGAAACATCCGCAAGGCCCGGACCGTGGAAGATTTAATCTTCGCCCGGGAAGAGATTGTCAAGGTTGCAAAAGCCCTGATGGGGGAAACCCGCTCCCACATCGAAACCATGGAGATCATTTCCTATATTCACCACCGGATCATCCGCCGCTGTTACGAAATTGTCCTCGACGAAATGCAACGGCAGGGACACAAACAGCCCGACGTCAACGTGTGTTTCATCATCATGGGGAGTGGCGGGCGAAAAGAGATGCTGCTTGGGCCCGATCAGGACAACGGCTTCATCTACGAAAACTTTCCGGATGAACAGCTTGAAGAGGTTGATAACTTCTATATCCCCTTTGCAGAAAAGCTGGTGGCCTCTCTGTCGCGCATCGGCTACCCCCGCTGCAAAGGGAACGTCATGGTCAACAACCCCCTCTGGCGCGGTCGGCTCAACGAATGGAAACAGCGGATATCCAGTTGGATTAAAGTTCCGGAACCACAACGGGTCCGCTACTCCTCCATCTTTTTTGATTTTATGCCCATTTCAGGGGAAGCTTCGCTGTGTCAGGATTTACGCCAGATTGTTCATACCCTGATCAAGGAGCATCCAATTTTCCTGTATCACATGATGGTTCTCGATTTTAAACATAAAGTACCCCTCAGTCTCCTTGGTCGATTCACCCTCGACAAGGATAAAGAGCACAAGGGAATGCTTTCTCTAAAACAGGCCGGCAGCATATTTATTGTCGATTGTGTCAGAATGTTCCTGCTCGAACAGCAGGTTGACGCAACAACAACCCTTGAACGACTCGACGAACTGGTCAAACTCAATATTTTCAACCAGGAAACAGCAGAACATATCAAAGCTGCTTTCGAAGCATTCACATTCCTGCGCCTGCGAAATGAGATAAACCTGATTGACCAGGGGCGTTTCCCAACCCACTACCTCGATCCCTACAGCCTGACAAAAAATGAGCAGGATCTCCTCAAGGAAGCATTCCGGGTCGCCAGCAAGCTGCAGGATTCAACAAAGCACCACTTTTCCAAAATCGTCAATTAACTCTGTCGGAGGATTGGCAATCAATTAATTGATTGCGAAAAATACAGGTTTGATTAGAATATAGACTGCAGTATCAGCACTTGAGCGATACACGGAGATTCCATGGCAAGAGAGCACGAGCTACAAGCTTACTGGAAACAGAATGTCAAATACATCTCCATCCTGCTGGCAATCTGGTTCACCGTTTCCTATCTTTTCGGGATTGTATTTGTCGATCAGCTTGATCGGATAAAAGTTGCCGGTTTCCCTCTAGGCTACTGGTTTGCCAATCAGGGCTCCGAGGTCATTTTCTGTCTCCTGATCGTTGTTTACGTCCGGCTGATGAACAGACTTGACCGCCGCTACAATGTCTATGAAGATTGAGTATGACTGTTATGGCTGAGTTTACGTTTTTTCCACGCTATCCCTCAGCAATTGAACTGACTTATAAGGTCCCCACATCATGAGCATTACAACCTGGACCTGGATTCTTATCGGCGTAACATTTTCCATCTACATCCTTGTGGCAATCCGTGCCCGCGCTGCATCGACAGGTGCATTTTACACCGCAGAACAGACCATCCACCCGGTCCTGAACGGAATGGCTACGGGAGCCGACTGGATGTCTGCCGCTTCATTCATTTCCATGGCGGGATTGATTTCTTTCATGGGACGGGACGGAGCAATGTACCTGATGGGCTGGACCGGCGGTTATGTTCTTCTCGCCATGCTGTTGGCCCCCTACCTGCGAAAATACGGTAAATTTACCGTACCCGAATTTATCGGTGATCGCTACTACTCCCAGAGTGCCCGGATTGTTTCACTGCTCTGCGCCATTTTCATCTCATTCACTTATGTTGCCGGGCAGATGCGCGGCGTCGGTGTGGTTTTTTCCCGTTTCCTCAACGTCCCAATCAATACCGGTGTCGTTATCGGGATGTGTATCGTATTTTTCTATGCCGTTCTCGGCGGGATGAAGGGGGTCACCTACACGCAGGTTGCACAGTATTGTGTCCTGATCGTCGCCTACATGGTTCCGGCCATTTATATTTCGATCATGCTGACCGGAAACCCGGTCCCCGCTTTCGGTTTCGGCAGTACAATTAATGCTCACGGCGCTGAGATCCTGCACGATGCATCAACCCAGGGGAAATATCTCCTTGATGTCCTGAATGGAATCCATAAAGATCTGGGATTCAGTGAATACACGTCGGGAATTCGACCAAAGATCGATGTATTTTTTATCGTTGTCGCCCTGATGGTCGGAACTGCCGGGTTGCCACACGTCATCATCCGTTTCTTTACCGTCCCCAGAATCAAAGACGCCCGGGCCTCAGCCGGCTGGGCGCTGATTTTTATCGTCCTCCTCTATACCGCAGCCCCGGCCGTTGCCGCCTTTGCACGCACCAACTTCATCAAAACAGTCCACAACGTCAGGTACGATAATGCTCCTTCGTGGCTTAAAAACTGGGAAGCGACCGGTCTGATTGCCTGGGTCGATAAAAATAACGATGGAGTGATGCAGTATGGACCTGGAAAGGCGATTGCAGGAAAACCGAAGTATACCGGGCAGACGGGAAAATACGGTCAGGCGATGGTCTCCAACCTCGCGACCTCCTCCCCGAACGAAATCTACATCGATCGCGACATTATGGTTCTGGCGAATCCGGAAATTGCCCGGCTGCCCAACTGGGTGATCGCTTTGGTCGCCGCAGGAGGTCTCGCGGCGGCACTCTCGACAGCAGCAGGACTGTTACTCGTCATCTCAGCTTCCATCTCGCACGACCTGATGAAGGGCGTGCTCATGCCCAGCATGTCGGAGAAGGGGGAACTCCTGTGGGCCCGCTGTGGTGCCGCGGGAGCCGTTGTCATTGCCGGGCTGTTTGGCATTTTCCCACCGGGGTTTGTTGCCCAGGTTGTCGCTTTTGCCTTCGGTCTGGCCGCAGCATCGTTCTTTCCGGCGATCATCATGGGAATCTTCAGCAAAAAAACCAATGTGTACGGCGTCATGACAGGAATGATTGCCGGAATTGGCTTCACGACTGCCTATATTGTCTACTTTAAATTCATCAATCCCGGAGCTAACAAACCGGCAAACTGGTGGTTCGGAATCTCTCCAGAAGGGATTGGCACCGTCGGAATGATTATCAACTTCACCCTGATGACCATTGTGTCCAAAGTCACACCGGAACCTCCTCAGGAAATCCAGGATCTGGTCGAAAGGCTACGCTACCCCGTCGAGCGAAGCGCGGGAGAGACCAAAATATCGACAAATGCCCGTCGGCCCTACTAAGTGCAAGAGGGCCGATATTCCTTTTCAGCATCGACCTGTCGATTTTTTCTCGGCTGAAGCAAACATTCGGTCAAACAGTCATTGAGAAAAGGAGAAAATTATGGCTGAACCACTTAAGTTTATTCAATTCGGCATGGGACCAATAGGTGAAAAAATTGTCCGCTATCTTCTCGAAAGAAACAATGTGCAGCTTGAAGCACTTATTGATATTGACCCGGCGAAGGTAGGACAAGATGTCGGAATGTTGATGGGATTTGAAAGTCCCCTCGGTGTCACAGTTTCAGACAATGCCGAACAGGTCCTGGCGAACAGCGAAGCCGATGTTGTCGTATTGTCGACTCTCTCATCGTTCAAAAAGCTTGAGGATCAGATTCGCCTCTGTCTCAAGTACAAAAAAAATATCATATCGTCCTGTGAGGAAATGGCGTTCCCCTGGGACGAAGAACCTGAGTTGGCCAGAAGTATTGATCATGCGGCAAAAGAAGCGGGAGTGACAATTCTTAGCAATGGGGTCAATCCGGGATTTGCTATGGATGCACTGCCAATATTTTTGACCAGTGTTTGTCAACGGGTTGATTCCATCCGCGTCGAAAGACATCAGGATGCTGCAATCCGCCGCCTGCCCTTCCAGCAGAAAATCGGCGCAGGGCTCTCTCCTGATGAATTCAATGACAAGGTCAATGCAAAAATCATCAGGCATGTCGGGTTCACTGAATCGGTACAGATGATTGCTAAAGCTATGGGCTGGAAACTCGATCGCGTTGAGGATATTGTCAAACCTGCCATTGCTGAACGCGATCTTGCAAGTCAGTTTATAAAAGTAGCCAGGGGAAATGCTGCAGGGGTGATACAAACGGCAACCGGGTACCGGGATGGTCATCCAGTCATCACTCTGGAGCTTCAGGCCTATCTTGGACATCCCGCACCTAAGGACTCTGTCCGGATCGAAGGAGAGCCCCCGATATACTCAGAAGTCAAAGGAGGCTTTAACGGAGACATCGCAACATGTGCAATCGTCGCCAACAGTGTCCCTGTCGTTCGCCGAGCCGAACCCGGCTTGAAAACAATGGTGGATGTCGGATTGACCTCCTGGTTCAACGGTGAATGTTAAACAGAGACGCCCCGGCCTGAGTCATTCAGGTCGGGGCGTCTCTATCAGCCACAATCAAAGTTTCTACCTTCCAGAGTAAAAACCCGATTTATTAAACCAGCTTTCTGACCGCTTCCAGAGCTGCAGCATAATTCGGCTCTGCCGTTACTTCCGGAACCAATTCTGCGTAAACAACCGTATCATTTGCATCGACAACATAGACAGCGCGGGCCAGCAGTTTCAGATCCTTTAACAGCAAGCCGTAGTTCAACCCGAACGAACGATCCTGATAATCCGACAGTGTCTGCACTTTGTCGATTCCGGCATTGCCACACCAGCGCTTTTGGGCAAACGGCAGGTCAACACTGATCGTATAGGCGACAACTGAATCTGGCAGCTCTGCAACGTCCTGATTAAAATGGCGCGTCATGGCATCGCAGACCGGGGTATCGAGAGATGGAACAACCGCAATCAGACGAATTTTTCCGGCATCTGTTGCCAGAGTCACCGGCTGTAGACCATTATCGACGACCCGAAAATCGGGAGCAGTATCCCCAACCTTGACCTCAGCGCCAAGCAGCGTTGCAGGATTCCCCTTAAACAGTACAGCACCTTCACGTTCCTGATAATCACCCATGTTCTTTTTCTCCTCTATGTGTTTGATAGTTCCGAATCAATACCTAACTAATATAGTCATATATTCGCATTCAGAAACAAGTCTGTCAATCAAATAATGACGGAGGCGAAAAAGAAAAGCCCCGCACATAAATTTTATGTGCGGGGCTTTTGGATGAAAAACCAAGAATCTAACGTCCCAAATGGGGCGGGACAATCGTAACAACCCGATGGGTTTTACGTAAGATTTTCTCGGCAACACTCCCGAGAAATGCGTAATGAAGTTTCCCCTTACTGTGGCTTCCGACGACAATCATATCGACATCAAGACGGTCAGAAACGGCAAGAATCATCGGAGCAGGCTCACCGTGATGAACTTCAACCTGTGGAGGATGGACAACCTCCTCCTCCATCAGCTCTGTTTCCTGCTCGATAATAGCATGAAGCTGAGCTTTCGTCTTTTCGGCCAATTCGCTCTCGTTGATTGCATTAAACTTGGCCAGGTTATCAGCCCCCATCGTCAATGCGACCATATTCAAAACCGATGAATCGACCGTTGGCATAACATGAAGAACGTAAACTTGCGCATGAAATTTACACCCCAATTCCAATGCGTAGCGGATCACCCGCGATGACTCTTTACTCAAATCTCTGGCAACAAGAATTTTTTTGATCTGCATTTCCATAACAACCTTCCTTTCCGGTCAACTTTTCCAGCTGAATTCCCCCGCACTGATGAACGTGCGGGGGAGATAAATCGCAAGCTTATCAGGCTGCAACAGGGGCAGGTTGTTCTTTCTTTCTCCTGCGAGCCTGAATGATGTACAGCAATGCATAGAGGCCAACAGCTGGAAAATACAGCAACTCTGGTGGCAAACGGTGACTCGGGATCTGAAGGTGGAGGATTTCCTGATCGAAATCGATCCCCGATTTTTCGGCAATACTGCCGAAAACAACGTTATCGATATAGACTTTACCATCTTCCTCGCGGGTCTCGATACCGATCCCTTCAAGCCTCTCAGCACCGGTTGTCTCATCACCAACAGTCAGCATGAGCGTTTTCTTGAATTTTTTACCGTTCATCTTCTCACCGGCAACCGTCATGCGCAGAGAGGACCCCGGATCCATATCACCGACATACTCAACTATTTTTGTTGCGGGCTCTTCAATCAGTGGCGGGAAAATTTTATCCCAGACAATCCCCGGACGGAACAGCAGCAACGCAATCGCGAGCAGAGCCACCGTCTCCCAGATCCGGCATTTCACCAGGAAGAATCCCTGAGTACCGGCTGCAAAAGAGAGCATTGCCAAAACAGCGGCAGCAATAACAATGATCAATTCATACCAGTGATGGACACCAATCATCAGCAGCTTGGTATTGAAGATAAACATGAATGGGAGAACCGCCGTCCGAATATCGTAGATAAAACCCTGGATACCCGTCTTGATCGGATCACCCCCCGATATACCTGCGGCAGCAAACGCCGCCAATCCAACCGGCGGAGTATCATCCGCGAGAATACCGAAATAGAAGACAAACAGGTGAGCAGCAATCAGTGGGACAATCAGGCCATTTTGTGCAGCAAGATTAACAATAACCGGGGCCATCAGTGTCGATACAACAATGTAGTTGGCCGTGGTCGGGAGACCCATTCCAAGAATGAGACTGATAATCGCCGTAAACAGCAGAATCAGCATCAGACTGCCACCGGAAATAAACTCGACAAACTCGGTCATAACCAGGCCGATTCCGGTCAAGGTAACGGTACCGACAATAATTCCGGCTGCCGATGTCGCAACACCGATGCCGATCATGTTCCGTGCCCCGGCAACGCTGCCGTCAATCAGATCCATGAAGCCCGCTTTAAACGAAAATTCATCCCCCTGCGCTTTACGGAAAACACCCTTCAGCGGCCGCTGTGTCAACAGGATAAAAATCATCAGAACCGTTGCCCAGAAAGCGGACAATGCCGGAGAGAGGCGCTCAACAGTCAGACACCACATCAGAACAACGACAGGGAGGAGGAAATAATAACCGGCCTGAGCCGTTTTTCCAAGATCAGGTAATTCTTTGATTTCGGTCGTCTGCTCAAGTTCCGGAACCCGGCAGGCAATCCAGAGGAGAAACAGATAGGCGACTGCCAGCAGCACTGAAACAACATAAATGGTTGCATCACCGGCAACACCTTTAATCCAGCCAAGACCGTAATAGGTCACCCCGGCAAGAATAATCATCGTCAAAAAGGTGAAAACAAATGACATCATCCGCTGGGCAACCGTCTTGGTAACCGTTTTCTTCATCCCCTCCAGCCCCATTTTACAAGCTTCAAGGTGGACGATATAAACCAGCGCGACATACGAAATAACTGCGGGTAGGAATGCGTGCTTGATAACTTCGATATAAGTGATCCCGACATATTCAACCATCAGGAAAGCAGCAGCCCCCATAACCGGTGGCATCAGCTGACCATTGGTTGAACAGGCAACCTCAATTGCCCCCGCTTTTTCCGCCTTAAATCCAACCTTCTTCATCAGCGGGATAGTAAATGTGCCTGTCGTAACAACGTTGGCGATCGATGACCCTGAAACCAGACCGGTCAAGCCCGAGGAGACAACGGCCGCTTTAGCCGGACCACCCTTCAGGTGTCCGAGGGCCGCAAAGGCCGTCCGGATAAAGTAATTACCGGCGCCGCCAGACTCAAGCAATGCACCAAAGAGGACAAACATGAAAACCATCCCCGTTGAAACACCCAGTGCAACACCAAAGACCCCCTCGGTTCCCAGCCAGTAATGAGACATCCCCTTGGACAGACTCGCCGCTTTGTGAGCAATAACATCGGGCATGTACTGACCACCAAACGTGTAGGTGATAAAAATCAGCGCTACAATCATCAGCGGTGGTCCAAGGGCACGACGGGTTGCTTCAAGAAGCAGAATTAACCCGAGAACCGAAACAATCAGATCTGTCGTCGTCGGCATACCGGGGCGATTTGCAAGTTCATTATAAAAGAAATAGAGATAACTGGCACAGAAAGCACCGACGAGGCCCATCGCCCAATCCTGAATCGGAATATACGATTTGGGGGATTTTTTGAACGTCGGAAAAGCGGTAAAGGCCAGGAAAACAGCAAAAGCCAGGTGAATAGCCCGCGCCTCAGTATCGTTTATGACAAAGAAATTAAAGATAAACGGCAATGGTGAGGCATACCAAAGTTGAAAAATAGTCCAGATCAACGGAACCGCAAACAGAACCCTCTTGGGAAAAGCTCCCGTCGGATTCCGAGCTCCTGATTCTGTTTCAGCAATCATCTCCTGGAGTTCTTCTTCGGTTTTAATCTGAGTTTTTTCTTCGCTCATAACAGTAATCCTTCAGCGCAACAAAAAAAGATCGATTCCCTCGAGAAAGAGGCCTCAAGGGTCACGACAAACCCTCAAGAAACCCACAACAGGGTCGACAAGAAAAAAATGCACCGCCGAGACGGTGCATTTTTTTCATTGCTATGACATACGACTACATCAAACCAGCTTCTTTGTAGTACTTGACAGCACCACGATGGAGAGGAGCAGACAGACCGTCTTTGATCATCTCTTCTTTTTTCAGAACGCCGAATGCAGGGTGGAGCTTTTTGAAGCTGTCAAAGTTTTCAAAAACAGCTTTAACAACGTTGTAGATAACATCTTCAGGAACGTCAGAAGACGTTACGAAAGTTGCGCCAACACCAAAAGTTTTGGTGTCATTAGGGGTACCACGATACATCCCACCAGGGATAACGGCATAACGATAGTAATCGTTGTCAGCAACCAGCTTGTCGATTTCAGGGCCGGTCACATTAACCAGAGTTGTATCACAGGAGGTTGATGCTTCTTTGATCGAACCACTTGGGTGACCAACGGTGAAAACGATGGCATCAATCTTGTTGTCGCACAGTGCTTTGGACTGCTCAGATGATTTCAGCTCGGAAGCAAGTTTGAAATCTTTGTTCGTCCAGCCTTTGGCTTCCATAACAATTTCCATGGTGCCACGCTGACCGGAACCGGGGTTACCGATGTTGACGCGCTTCCCTTTGAGGTCATCAAAGTTCGAAATGTTGGCATCTTTACGGGCAACAACAGTGAAGGGCTCAGGGTGAACAGAGAAAACTGCACGCAGTTTCTTGTTAGGACCCTGGGCTTTGAATTTGCTGTCACCATGATAGGCATGATACTGCCAGTCAGACTGAGCAACGCCCATGTCAAGTTCACCAGCGCGAATAGCGTTCAGATTATAAACCGAACCACCGGTACTTTCGACCGAGCAACGGATCCCGTGCTCTTTTCTGGTCTTGTTCACCAGACGACAGATAGCACCGCCGGTAGGATAGTAAACACCGGTAACACCACCGGTACCGATGGTCACGAACTGCTGCTCCATTGCCCCAGCCTGACTGACAGGGACAAAACTTGCTGCAACAGCAAATGCTAGTAGAAACATAAACATTTTTTTCATTGGAACTCCTCCTCAAAAAGAAATTAGGTTTTGCCTGCCCAGTGCAGGCATCTTCAGATTGACAACAAACTTGTGAGACTTAACAGAGGGGATATGTAGCAAGGACAATACCAGTCCACAGAGAAAGATTAAAAAACTGGCAAGTCGTTGTTTTATAAAAGTGTTATATTTGCGGCAAGGATCCGGGCAATAATAGAACACCTATAACCAAAAGAACACCGGGATGGGTATAAAAAGAAAACAACTGAAAATTCAACAGGTTAAAAAGTATAACCGTGGCAATACCTATAAGAAAAGTTATAGGCGTTCAACGCCTTTTTTCTTTGAGTCGCTTACTTAATGCCGGTTGTGAAATTCCCAGC
>CAZQFI010000109.1:0-1502 GCA_964592545.1 uncultured Geobacteraceae bacterium | reverse complement strand
ATATGAGCAAGATTTCGGCAGTGGGTCACCGGGTTGTCCACGGCGGCGAAAAATTTGCCCGCTCGGTTCTTATTACTGATGAGGTTCTTGACGCGATCAAAGAAGTCCAGCATCTGGCACCGCTTCACAATCCACCGAATATCTCGGGAATTGAGGCGGCTAAAGTTGGCTTACCCGATGTTCCCCATATTGCTATTTTTGACACAGCATTTCACCAGACGATCCCCGAACATGCCTACACCTACGCGGTTCCACAGGAGTGGTACACAAAGCATGGTGTCCGGCGCTACGGATTTCACGGCACCAGTCACCTCTATGTGTCCAAACGGGCAGCAATGTTGCTGGGGAAAAAACCCGAAGAGTGCAATGTCATTACCATGCACATCGGTAATGGGGTCTCCCACACAGCCATTAAAAATGGTGTTTCGGTCGATACATCGATGGGCCTGACTCCGTTGGAGGGAGCCGTGATGGGAACCCGCTGCGGAGATATTGATCCTGCGATTCCGGCATTCATCATGGAGCGCGAAGGATTATCTCCGAAAGAGATCGACAACATCCTGAACAAAAAATCCGGGATTCTGGGAGTCACCGGCGAGTTCACCGACCGCCGGGATGTTATTGAGGCTGCCGAAAAAGGGAATGAGCGGTGTGCCCTGGCGCTGGAAATTGAAAGTTACCGGCTGAAAAAATATATTGGCTCATACTGTGCGGTTCTGGGGCGCCTCGATGCCGTTGTTTTCACCGCCGGAGTCGGTGAAATGGCATGGTTGATCCGTGAAAAGGCTCTGGAAAATCTGGAGCATATCGGAATCAAACTGGACAAAGAGAAAAACCGTAACACCATGACGCGCAAAGCCGAAACGGAGATCACGACCCCCGATTCACCGGTCAAGGTTTTCGTCATTCCAACCGACGAAGAACTGGTCTTTACTGAGGATGTGGTTGCAATTCTCGAAAAAACCTATACCGACCATATGAATTTTGAATATTCATTTGCCACGAAAGAGTTCCAGCGCAGTTAAGATTAATAGGGGTTTCAACACAAAAGACGGGAGGTCACACAACGTGGCTTCCCGTTTTTTCATTCTGTCGGATTCTGCACCTTGCACTGAGCAGTGAAAAACCGCTATCTTCCTGCTTGGCAAGTTACGCCGGAGGCAACCCCTATCCAAGGAGACAGCAGATGCACCAAGTCAAAATTGAGCAGACTCAAGAGACCTTTCCCGTTGGAAAAATTATTTGCCTGGGGCGCAACTATCTGGATCACATCCGGGAACTGGGAAACAAAGTTCCCGACCGGGCGGTCATTTTCTGTAAACCGGCCAGCAGCCTTCTTGAAGATGGGGGCACAATCAAAATCCCGGCATACTCGAATGACTGCCATCACGAACTGGAGTTAGCACTACTGGTCGGTAAAGATGGAAAAAATATTCCGGAAGAAACTGCGTTATCGTATCTCGCCGGGTACGGCGTTGCCCTCGATCTCACCCTGCGTGATC
>CAZQFI010000108.1:0-4220 GCA_964592545.1 uncultured Geobacteraceae bacterium | reverse complement strand
ATCTGGGCCCGCGCTTTAAAGACAGAGCCGGCGGCTATACGCGTATTCTGAGATGTGGTTTGCGAGCGGGTGATAGTGCACCTATGGCGTATGTCCAATTGCTCGACAAGCCTGATGAGGTTACCGCTGGGGACGATTGAGACGGTCAAAAAAGACCAGTTTGGTCTGTTCCAGCAGGTGAATGCGACCCCAACGATCGATTTCTCTCACCTTGAGGAAGTCATGGTTATTGTTGGTGAGGATGATCAATGAGAGGCTTCTTCCTGTTTCTTCTCGTCGGGATTTTCTTTGCGCTGGTGCAGAGCGGCGTGTTGCCACTTTTTCTGACTCCGAACTGGCGACCCAATTTAATTCTGATCCTTATCCTGTATCTGGGACTGAGTGAAAATTTGGTTCGAGCCCTGGTTGCAGGTCTTCTGTTGGGGGCGATTCAGGACAGTTTCTGCGGTCCCAGCCTGGGGCTGTACATCTCGGTTTATCTGATTATTATTCTGGTCACCCGACTGTTATCCGACCAGCTGAATATTGAAAGTCCTCCGCTGCTGTTGTTGCTGATTGCCGGCGGAACCTTGCTGCAGAATTTTCTTATCGGTTTCTATCTGACCGTTTTTGCCGAAGCGGCCCCGGTGTTACATACCCTTCTTCCCGCAATTCCCCAGCAGCTGCTGACCAATATGGTGACGGCACTCCTGTTGCTGATTTTTCTGCTCCGTTTCCAAAAATTGTTCGGTTACCGGTCGGGTCTGGCAGGGCTGATCTATCAGAGTAAGCATCATGGGACTTAATCTGAAATGGAAAGACCTGCCGGTCGTGCAACGGCGGTTTCTGTTTTATTCTGTTGCTGCAACGATAATTTTTTTGTTGCTGCTGGCACGGCTCTGGTATCTGCAGGTGGTCAGTTATGCCGATTTGCAGGAGCGGTCGGTTCGCAATCGTACCCGGGTATTGTCACTTGATGCGCCTCGGGGACCAATCTACGATCGTCACGGCTCTCTGCTTGTCGGTAACCGACCTTCCTTTCAGATATCTGTCATGCGACAGGAAGTTGAAGATCGTGCGGAACTGTTTGAAAGGCTGTCAGTGCTGCTGGGTGTCGATATCGCTGAACTCGAATCGCGGTGGCAGGCGGGGAAGAGATTTCCCGTTTATCGCCCGGTCATTCTTGCCGAAGATGTCAGCCGTGAGGTGATGGAGAAGGTTCAGGAACACAGTGTCGATCTTCCCGGGGTTGTGACCGAAGTTCGCCCGGTCCGCGACTATCTTGAACATGGTTCTGCAGCCCATTTGATTGGTTATCTTGGAGAAATTACCGAGGCTGAATTGCAGGGCGGAAAATTTGATCAGTATCGGGGTGGTGATTTTGTTGGCAAAACGGCGCTTGAAAAAACCTATGAATCGTACCTGCATGGTCAGAAGGGACGCCGGTTGGTCGAGGTTGATGTGCAGGGGAAACTCTTGCGTCAGCTGCAGGTTGAGCCGGCTTATCCGGGGAATAAAATATATCTGACTCTCGATCGCGAGTTACAGCGTGCTGCCGATGAAGCCTTTTCCGATCAGTCGGGAGCGGCGATTGCCCTTGATGTCAAGACCGGTGACGTGCTGGCGATGGTCAGCCGGCCAACGTTCAATCCCGCACTGTTTGCCAAAGGGATTGCGGGGGATGAGTGGCGGACGCTGGCGGAAGATCCCCGCCACCCGCTGCAGAATAAAGTGATTTCCGGTCGTTATCCGCCGGGATCAACATTCAAGATTGTTGTTGCCCTGGCAGCGCTGAGAGCCGGGATTATCGGGACACAGCGGACGATTGACTGTCAAGGGGACTTTTTTATCGGTGGCTCCCGTTATCGTTGCTGGAAGAAGAGGGGGCATGGTCCGACCAATCTGAAGAAAGCACTGAGAGAGAGCTGTGATGTCTGGTTCTATAACGTTGGACTCGAACTGGGTATCGATAAATTGTCGGCTGCGGCAAAAGAGTTTGGCCTTGGGGCTCCGGTTGGTTATCCCCTGCCGGGAGAGCGTTCGGGGATTGTCCCCTCTCAGGAATGGAAGCGTAAGTATTACAACCAGCCGTGGTATGCCGGTGAAACAGTTATTGCCTCCATCGGTCAGGGGTTTGTTCTGACAACGCCCATTCAACTTGCTGTTATGATGGCGACGGTGGCCAATCATGGTCAGGTTTTAAAGCCGCAGGTTGTTGAGCGGATTGAAGATTGGGATGGGAATGTTCTGTTGCAGCCGGAAACCGAGGTTGTCCGGAAAATCGAGTATTCTCCAAAGGTCTGGAAAGCGGTTCGGAACGGGCTGGTTGCCGTTGTCAATGAGCCCCATGGCACAGGTCATGCGGCTCACCTGAAGGATGTCGTGGTTGCCGGAAAAACGGGAACATCACAGGTTGTCAGGCGAAAGTCGGACGAGGAAGAGGAACTCGATGAAAAAGGGGACATTCCCTACCGTTTTCGCCCGCACGCATTATTTGTTGCCTATGCCCCGGCTGAAAACCCGGAGATAGCTGTTGCTGTCGTCGTGGAGCACGGTCAGTCGGGTGGACGGGCCGCCGGGCCGATCGCCAAGGCGATTATCTCCCGTTATATGAAACAGCGGCAGGAAAAACAGCAGGAGCAGGAGGAGTAATGTTTGATCGACGGCTTGTCTCAAACTTTGACTGGGTTCTGCTACTGACCGTTCTGGCATTGGCGGGAATTGGAATTGTCAATCTCTATAGTGCCACGGCAAACTGGAATCCGGCTTCGACACCACTTTATTTGAAACAGTTGCTCTGGTTGTCGGGCGGGGTCCTGATCGCATTAGTGATCTGTCTGTTTGATTATCGACATCTCGACCATTTTGCAACCCATATTTATGTTGTCAGTGTCGCGATGCTTGTCTATGTCCTTATTCTGGGAAAAACCAGCATGGGGGCAACTCGCTGGATCAATCTCGGATTTTTTAATCTTCAGCCAGGTGAGGTGATTAAGGTTGCAATTGTTCTGCTGCTTGCCCGTATTTTTTCCAAGACGGCCAGCCCGTTTGGTTTTGGGCTGCTTGAACTCTGGAAACCGGCCCTCTGGGTTTTGCTCCCGGTCGGATTGATTCTCAAGGAACCCGATCTCGGGACGGCGGCGATGGTTGTTTTTATTGCCGCGACGATGTTGCTGTTTGCCGGGCTGAAAAAGGGGACACTGATTGTCCTCGGTCTGATCGGTGTTGTTACTGCTGTCGCCGGGTGGTTTGGGCTTCACGACTATCAGCGCGCCCGGATTCGCACCTTTATGAATCCCGAAGCCGATCCTCTTGGCACCGGCTACCATATTATCCAATCCAAAATTGCTGTCGGGAGTGGTGGCTTCTGGGGTAAGGGGTTTATTCAGGGGAGCCAGTCGCAGTTATCGTTTCTGCCTGAACGTCACACCGATTTTGCTTTTTCGGTTTTTGCTGAGGAGTGGGGTTTTGCAGGCTGCTTCGGGCTGTTGTTCCTGTATCTGTTTCTGATTGGCTGGGGGCTTTATGTCGCCCGCCGGGCTGCCGACCGGTTCGGTTTGTTTCTGGCCGTTGGGGTGACGGCAATGATCTTCTGGCATATTATTGTTAATCTGGGGATGGTGATCGGTCTTCTTCCGGTTGTCGGTGTGCCGTTGCCGCTTTTTTCCTATGGCGGAACCAGTATGGTCACAACGATGATCGGGGTGGGATTGCTGATGAATGTCAGCATGCGCCGGTTTATGTTCTAAATATGTTCTCTATGCGGTATCGAGGGAGTCTGTGGACGGTCTGAAGAAAAAACGACAGGGATTGTGGTGGAAAATTCCGGCGGGCTTATTGTTTCTGCTGCTGGTGACTCTGGCAGTGGTGATTCTGAACCTTAATCCGCTTGTCCACTCCCAGATTAACCGGGCGTTGAAGAAGTCCCTCGTTGCCGGTGGGGCTCTTGATGGGGTCACGATCGATCTGCGATCAGGGCAGGTTGATTTTTCCGGGTTGACACTTGCTTCACCCGCAGGGTTCGCTCAAAAACCGTTCATGACATTGGACTCGCTGTCTGTTGCCGTTGACCCAGGTTCACTGCTTGAAGATGTGCTGGTTGTTAATCACCTGAAGGTAAACGGTCTGACCCTGATCCTGGAACGTGATCAACACGGACAATTAAATCTAAAAGCACTTCTTCCCGGGAACGAAGCTTCTCAGCACAAACAGGAGCCTGTCTCCGCGGCGGATGTACCTCC
>CAZQFI010000107.1:0-5431 GCA_964592545.1 uncultured Geobacteraceae bacterium | reverse complement strand
CGCACTGCAGCAACGTCCGGAAATCTGCACAGCACACCTGGCAATCGCCGCAGCAGACGAAAATATCCGCCTCGCACACAGCAACGACTACCCCCACCTGGCGCTGGTTGCCAGTTACTGGCGTGACTGGGACGACTGGTCAGCATCACACAACGACTACCGCAATTCAGACAATGCCTCCGTTGGCCTACAACTCGACTGGAACCTGTTCTCTTCGGGAGCTGACCGGTCCCGGGCTGCGGCAAGTCAGCACCGTCAGAGGGCCCAGCAACAATTTCTTTTTGAGATGAAAGACCAGGTCCGCCTTCAGGTTGAAGAGGCCTATCGCCAAATTGACGTTGCTGCCGACAACGAGAAAACAGCCGCCAAGGCCCTTGAACAGGCCCGGGAAAACCACCGGCTGTCAACTCTCCAGTTTCACGAGAATCTGATTTCGACCAGCGATCTTCTCGCGGCCCAGACCCTTCTGACTCAGGCGGAATCCGATCTCCAAACGGCCCACTACGGCTGCCTGTTGGCTCAGGCACAGCTCAGCTTTGCGCTGGGGCAGGACCCTCTTCCAGAAGCGGAGGACAACTGATGGCAGGTCGAATCAGTCGGGAGGAGATCCTCACTGTCGCAATACAGCTGTTTTCCGCCGCCGGATACTCGGGTGTCAGCATGCGCGACATCGCCAAAGCGTGTCACCTGAATGTCGGAAGCCTCTACCACCACTTCAGCGACAAACAGCAGCTCCATATGGCAGCGACCCAGCAGGTCTTTGCCGGTCGTTCGGGCCGCCTGCTTGCTGCCCTCGAAAGTTCCGAGTCTCCCCGAGAACAATTGAAAAGTCTGATCGATGTTCTGTGCCAGTTGTTGGATGAAGATCAGACATTCCTCCGGCTGGTGCAACGGGAGCTCCTTGATGGTGATGAAATCCGGCTGAAATACCTTGCTGAACAGGTTTTCGGAGAACTCACGGCCACCCTGAATCGTCTTTGCCGGCAGCTCAATCCATCATTCGACCCGGGACTGCTGACCCATACGATTATCGGCACAATTCTTCAGCTGTTTCACGCAGCACCATTGCGGCAGCACCTGCCCGGTTTTCAACCCGAGCACCTGCAGCCCGAAGTCATCAGCCAGCACGTGCAGAAACTTCTCTTTACCGGGATTGATCATACCCATTCACGAGGTTCACTATGAGTGAAGAAAAGACCAAACAGCCCGCTTCGACCAAACGTCGCGTTGCGGTGATCGTTCTGATTCTCCTGATCATTGTTCTGATCATCGGACTCTTTCGCTTCGTCAACCATCGCCTCAACTACGCGACAACCAACGCCGTTTTTGTCGCCAGCGACAGCTTGACCGAAATAGGCTTTGAGAGAGTTGGCGGCGTTATCATCGAGATGGCGGTTAATGAAGGGGATCGGGTCACAAAAGGGCAACTGCTTGCGCGGATTGATCCCAACCACTACCGCCTGACCGTCGAAAAACTTGAGGCGCAGACCCGCTCAGCGGTAGAAAAGCGGAATGCCCTGCAACTCAAGCGGCAACGGTTACAGACCGAACTGAAATTACACACTGAACTCGCTGCCGAGGAGATCAGTCGGATCGGCAAACAACAGCAGGCAGCAACAGCCAGAGTTGCCAGTCTCGAAGCGAAAATTTCGCAGCTGCAGCGTGATCAGCACCGGTTAGCCAACCTGTTTGCCCAGCAGGCAATTGCCCGGCAGAAACTGGAACAGGTCGAAACCGAACTCAAATCGCTTCAGGCCGAAAAGCTCTCATTGTCCCGCAACCAGCAGGCATTTGACCCGGTCAAACGGGCTGCTCAACTCAAACAGCAACTCTCATTCAGCCATCAGCAGCAACTGCTTGAAATAGACCGGGAGCTTTCTGCCGCTGCCGCTGCTATCGAGCAACTGCAGGCGGCGTTAAAGAACGCCCAGCGCGACCTCGAAAAAACCGAGCTGATCAGTCCGCTTGATGGTCAGGTCGCCAAACGGTTTGTCAATCAGGGGGGGAATATTTCGCCCGGTCGACCGGTACTGGCACTGGTGAACCCCGACGATCTCTATATCATCGCATTGCTGGAAGAAAATAAGCTCAACGGGGTCAAGTCGGGAAATCGGGCAACGATCCGTATCGATGCCTACTCCAATCTTGAATGGCAGGGGGAAGTCGAGCAGGTTCTTCCCGCATCAGCGGCAACCTTTGCGTTAGCACCTCGCGATATCTCGGCCGGTGAATTCACCAAAGTGGCCCAGCGTATTCCTGTCCGGATTCGTATCACCAAGGGTTCACTCGACAAATTGAGAGTCGGGCTGGGCGGTGAAGTTGAAATCCGCCGCCAGAGGGATTGATGGCAGCCGAAGAGAAAACCATTGCCGACTCAATTTCTGTCGGCTACCGCAGCCTGCTGACGTTAATCGTCATGACCGGCTCATTTATGGCCATCCTCGACACAACCGTTGTCGATGTTGTGGTGCCGAAAATGATGGGGCCGCTGGCAACCGATCTTTACGGAGTCCAATGGGTCATCACCGCCTATATGACGGCGGCAGCAGTTGCCCTGCTCCTTACCCACAGCCTGGGTTCCGTACTCGGGTTGAAACGGTTGTTTCTCATCGGCCTCGGGGTCTTCACCCTGGCCAGTACCCTGTGCGGTCTCGCCGGAACACTGCCCGAAATGATCGGTGCCCGGGTCATTCAGGGGATCGGAGAGGCATTCATCATGGCGAGTGCCCAGACCATCCTGTTTCTCATCTACCCACCCGAAAAACGGGGGCTGGCGATGGGAATTTACGCCATGGGGGTCAGTTTTGCCCCATCACTGGGACCCACCATCGGTGGCTGGATCACCGAACATCTCGACTGGCGCTGGGTGTTCTACATCAACCTGCCGACGGGGGCACTGAACCTGATCGCCGGAGCGTTCTTTCTCCCGAAACTGGCGGGACATAAATCGAAACTTGAGTTCAATTTCCGCAGTTACCTGCTCCTCGGAGGTTTTACCGTCAGTCTGCTGATTCTCCTCTCACGCGGTCAGCAGCTGGGCTGGGGGCAATCGGCCCAGATCGGGGTTCTTGGCTACTGTGCAGCGATCCTGCTGCCACTCTACCTCCTCAGTGAAATCTACAGCAAAAAACCTCTGATCGATGCCCGGATTTTTCGCGACAAGGTTTACAGTCTGTCGATGGGGTTCTACTTTTTTGTCCTCGGGCTGTCGATCTATCAGATTTTCTATCTCCTCCCCCTCTATTACGAAAACCTGAAACAGTTAAGTACATTTGATACCGGACTGCACATGCTGGTCTTTGCGATCTTTATTGCCATCTGTTCACCGCTGGCGGGAATCCTGAGCGATCGCTTCGGTGCTCAGAAAATATTACTGATCGGCACCCTCACCTATCTGATGACCAGCTTTTTTCTGCTGCCGTCACTCAACTACTACACCCCCTCCGTCAGAGCTGCACTGCTGACCATCCCCCTGGGAATCAGCCTCGGCTCCTTTTTCGCCCCGCTATCGGCGCTGGCACTGAAAAATCTTGGTCCCTATACCGCCCTCGGTGTCAGCCTGATGCACTACCTGCGCTTTGTCGGCGGCAGTCTCGGCACCGCTATCGCCACCAACACCCTGACAAAATCGGCAACGGTTCATTACGAGGGGATCTCGGTGATGCAGAACACCGCCCACCTCCATCAGCAGCTCCCCCAACTTGCCACCCGGCTGGGAACCGACCCGGAAACGGCCGCGATCAAAGCACGACTGATGCTCGCTAAAGTGCAGCAATTACAGGCCACCAGCCACGCATTTCAGGACACCTTCCGCCACGGTTTCATCTTTGCTATTATTGGATCCTCTTTTCTTCTCGCTATTTTTGCTGTCCTGCACTACCAGAATAAAAAAACTTTGGACCCCAGGATTCCATCATCGCGATGAGTCATTTCTCCACAAAACAGAGTAGTCCCCTTTATTCGGCAATCTACAGTCTTGTCTGCCTGATCCCGACCGGGCGCGTTACCACCTATGGACAGATTGCCCGACAGATTGGCTGCACGGCCCGAACTGTCGGTTTTGCCCTGGCCGCTCTCCCCGCCGGAAGTGACGTTCCGTGGCAGCGGGTTGTTAACGCCCGGGGGAAAATCAGCCAGAGACACGATGGAGAGGGAAACCTTCTGCAGCACCACCTTCTCAAGGGTGAAGGGATCCAATTTGACGCCAGCGATAAAATCAACCTTGAACGTTATCTCTGGAGTCCGGAATAAAAATCGCTGTAAACAGCCCCCTTTCCCCTCCTCCACCCGCCCTCCCATACGACGTTCCCGGTTTTCAGGTCAAAACAACTGATTCAGATTTCTGTCAGATAGTGCGAATAGAATGGTTCCCGGTTCTGTAAGACTGAATATTTTATGCTATGGAGGAGAAAATGGGATGTAAAGTTCTCGTCATCGATGACGATATCTACTGCCTGGATGTATCGGTCGAATATCTGCTCGATAAGAAGTTTACGGTCTCATCCTCCCATGAACCCGTCTGTCCGTTGATCAGGACAAATGCCGAGACCTGTCCCATGACAACCCCATGCTACGATTTTGTCCTTTCAGACAACCATATGCCCCAGATGACCGGTCTCGAATTTTTCACCTACCAGACCCAGCGTGGCTGCAAAATCCCTCCCCAACGGAAGGCACTGATATCGGGCGATATTTCTGAAAAAGAAGCCGCAGCGGCAAAAAAATTGGGGTGTACCGTGTTTAGAAAACCCTGCTCTTTCAATACTCTCGATCACTGGATCAACAATCTTTACACCATGGAAGCGTAGATTTCTCCGTTCGGAACAATTCAAAAGGACCACTCCCGTTAGGGTTGACCGGCTCTGCCAAGAAGCGATACTCTCTCCGTGCAGTTCCAGACGGTCGTGGAGTCTCTCTTGCCGTAAATTTATTGTCATCTCAAACAGGGTTGGTCAAATGAAAAAATCGGACACATTCCTCCTCTACGGATTTGCAACCTTCAGCATTATCACCTCTTTTTTATGTGTTTTTTATGCTGTCACAGTCAATTTCAGCACCGATGCTTCGCAATGGCTGAAAACCTTTTCGTATGTTGCCGGCGGGTACGGACTTTTTAACGTTTATGTCCTCAGCTGGGCGTGGCGTACTCAGGCAGAACTTGCACCAAAGATCGATATGGTCATTGCTGCGTGCTTTTTCGGAGTTTTTGTCATGGATTCGGTCAGAGAAGGATTCTCCGGTGGAATGGCAACGGTGGGCGGGCTGCTCGGTTTAGCCATTGTCCTCGGGATTAACTGGCTGGCAGTCAAAAAATCGTGTCAACGCCATACGGCATAAACACCCCGATATTATTCAATATCGAATAAATTATTTATTACTGCATATATTTTAAAATAAAATACTTGCAAAACCTGCCACAATAAACAATTTC
>CAZQFI010000106.1:0-2672 GCA_964592545.1 uncultured Geobacteraceae bacterium | reverse complement strand
CAACTGGAATAATGTCGAAAAAGCGATCGCCAATTTGCGCCGGGTCGATGCCCTAACCCTTGATGCCATCCGTCAACTGAATCGCGAAACGCTGGAGCAATTGATCCGGCCATCGGGATTCTTCCGGCAAAAAGCCGAACGACTCCAGCTGTTTTGCCACCATATTAAAGAGCACCATAACAACAGCCTTGACCACCTTTTTGCTCAGCCGCTCGATAGGGTGCGTAACGAACTCCTCAAGCTCAAAGGGATCGGTCCCGAAACCGCCGATTCGATTCTCCTCTACGCCGGACAATTCCCATCATTTGTTGTGGATTCCTATACCAACCGGTTGTTCCAGCGCCTCGGACTCCTGACCGGGAAAGAAAAATACGCCGCAGTTCGCACCCTCTTTATGGAGAATCTGCCTCGCGAAATCTCTCTCTACAACGAATACCACGCGCTGATCGTCCTCCACTGCAAAGAGTTCTGCCGCAAGACTCCCCGTTGTCAGGGGTGTCCCTGTGCAGATACCTGTCTGGAAAGACAACAGAATTGTTGATCAATTGAAACAAGTACGTTAATGTTCCGCTTGTTTGGCGTGACTTCATCGAAGTGGAACTGGAATCCCTGATGGAACAATACCTGTTTCTCCTGAAAAAAATCCTCGGTGACCTGCTGATGCCGGTACCGATCATCCTGCTGCTGCTCTGCTGGGCATTGTTGTTAATGGTGCGGCGCAAGACCCGCTGGTTCGGATACCTGGTCATTGCATTCGTCACCGCACTGCTGTTTGTCGCCAGTTACGCCCCTTTGAGCAATCAACTGATTTCACTGTTTGAATCGCGCGTTCCTCAGTACCAGCAGGGAGGTGTCCCCGTCGACTACATCGCGGTTCTCGGCAGCTGGCACCAGTCGGTGACAACCCAGCCGATCACCAGTGAGCTCAAGCCGTCCGGTGTTATCCGTCTCACTGAAGGGATCCGCATTTACCGGATGAATCCCGGCAGCAAGCTGATTTTTACCGGTTTTAGAGGGATTCCCGAAGATCAGGTGTCCTACCCCGAAAAGTTGGGTGAACTGGCCATTGCACTGGGAGTTCCTGCCGAAGATATTATTGTCCTCAACGGTCCACAGGATACACAGGAAGAGGCACAGCTGATCGCCAGAAAGTTCGCCGACTCATCGCTGGTGCTGGTAACGACAGCTCTCCATATGCCCCGGGCATTGACATTGTTCCACGCTGCCGGACTCGAACCTGTCCCCGCGCCAACCGACTACGTTGCAAAACCTTTCAAAAGCTGGTGGGTTTTTCCCTCAGCGGAGACCCTTGCCCATACAGAATACTGGGCACATGAGCAGCTGGGAATCCTCTGGTCTGATGTCGTCAAACAGGTCGAGTTGATCACCGCCAAGAAAAAATAGCTGTTCCCCTCCCTGCACGATCCAACCCCCTCGGCCATTCACACCTTTATCGGAGGAAATTCCAGTGTTAGAATAAGCCCCTGAAAGGGGAACACCATGCTGTCTTTTATGCTGATCATTCATATCGTGGGGGCCCTGACCTCTATCCAGGCCGTCATGACAGCACGAACCGCTCAGGGTGCAACGGCGTGGGCGATCTCTCTGAACACCTTTCCCCTTGTCGCGGTTCCCGCCTACTGGATCTTCGGTCAAACAAAATTTGACGGTTATGACCTGCTCCGCCATACCCGGATGCTGGCCGACAGCAGCAATAAAAAGAAGGCGCTGGAAACCCTTGAGAGGAATGACGTGCTGATTAAAGGGACGACAGCCCTCGAAACCCGTCAGATCAGGCTGCACGAAAATCTGGCGCTGCTCCCTTTAACCCGACACAATAGCGTCGATCTGCTTATCGACGGCAACGCAACGTTTGACGCCATTTTTGATGCCATCAACAGAGCAAAAAACTATATCCTGGTCGAATTTTACATTATCCGTGCCGATGGACTCGGGAACCGGCTCAAAGACGCTCTCATCGCCAAGGTAGCCGAAGGAGTTGAGGTTTTTGTTCTCTACGACGGGGTTGGCAGTATCGGACTGCCTCAATCCTACATTGATGAACTGAACTCAGCCGGGGTTAAAACAGCCGAGTTCAACACAACCCGTGGCCCGGGAAATCGCTTCCGGCTGAATTTTCGCAACCATCGAAAGATCGTTGTTGTTGATGGCAGAGAAGCATTTATCGGGGGGCACAACGTCGGGGATGAATATCTTGGTAAAAACCCCAAATTATCGCCGTGGCGTGATACCCATGTCCGGATACGTGGGCCGGTTGTTCTCGAAGCACAACTCACTTTTGTTGAGGACTGGCACTGGGCCACCCGGGAACCGCCGCTCTCGCTGAACTGGATCCCCGAAAAAACTCCCCATAAAAACTGTATTGCCCTTTGCCTGCCGACCGGTCCTGCCGACCAGCTGGAATCGGCAACGCTATTTTTTCTCAATGCGATCAATAGTGCAACGCAGCGGATCTGGATCGTCAGTCCCTATTTTGTCCCCGATGAGCAGCTTGTGTCAGCTCTGCAGCTGGCAGCATTACGTGGCGTTGATGTCCGCATCCTGATTCCTGAAAGGCCCGACCATTTACTCGTATACCTCTCATCTTTCTCCTATCTGAAAGAGGCCGAGAAGGCCGGCATCAAAATTTACCGATACCAGCCGGGCTTCCT
>CAZQFI010000105.1:0-3334 GCA_964592545.1 uncultured Geobacteraceae bacterium | reverse complement strand
CACTCCGGAACAACAGCAGAAGGCTGAAAAACTTCAGGGAACCGGTGGACGTAGCTTTTGGGGCGGTCATGAGAACTGGCGTGGTTATGGGAAACGTGGTGGTCATGGACAGGGTCAAAGATTCATGAATTGAAAGATCGTTTGGACTGGATCGTGGATATAGCCTGTAAAGCGGATTCCTTTTGCGGAATCCGCTTTCCAGGTTTTCAGCATAAAATTTTCAGCATCGATGTGCCTGCCGGCGATTATTCCAATTTCTTGAATTTTACAGGTGAAACAAGCTAGTATCAGCGCGACATGTAGAGGAGCTTTTGTCGTTATGCTGAAATTGTTTAAATATTTTTTATGGCTGGTTGTGATTGTGGCATTAACTGTCGGTTTTGACCAGTTGATGGTGCGGGTTCCGTTAGAGACTCCGGGGATGAAGCAGGTGCAGCAGTTTTATGTCGATTTCCGTAGTCGCCTGATTCAGCTGTTTCCGCAGCAAAACCAACCACATCAACCGGTCGATGTCATAGAGGCTGTCATCGAAAAGAAAGCTGACCCGTCAACGGGGTCAGCCAAAAAAAGTGGTCGTTACCTTTATGTCGACGGCAGCGGAACGTTACAGTTCGCCGACAGCCTGCAACAGGTCCCCAAAAAATACCGCAAAGACGCACAGCCCCTTGCCGAGTAGGGGAGCGATTTTACGGCGTCCCGTAAATATCCGCACGCCGGTCATTGAGGATATCAATCTTCCTGCGATAATCGGCCATTTCTGAAAAATCGAATGGTGCCACCAACTCGGTATTGTCTTCCGCTGCTATTTGCAGGATGTTTCCCAGCGGTGAAATCAGCTGGCTGAGACCGAAGAAATCGAGTTTTCCCTGGATACCGCAACAATTCGCAGCAATGACAAATAACTGGTTTTCGATCGCCCGGGCCCGCAGCAGTGTTTTCCAATGTTCCTGGCGTGGTTTTGGCCATTCTGCCGGAAGACAGATGATTTCGGCTCCCTCGAGGGCCAGTTTGCGAAACAGTTCCGGGAAACGCAGGTCGTAACAGATTGCAATCCCCAGTTTGCCGACCGATGTCTCGGCGACCAGACTTTGCTCTCCGGATCCAAGAAACTGGTCTTCACGCATGGTCGAGAACAGATGAAGCTTGCGGTAGCTGCCGACAAGCTCCCCTTTATCGATGACGTAGGCGGTATTGTAGACCGTGCCATTATCGAGTTCCGGCAGGCTGCCGACTGTGACCATTTCAAGCTTTCGACACTCTTCCTGAAGCTTCTCAAGAACCCGTGGTGTTTCCCCGGCAAGTTCCGCCATATTGCGATAGTCATAACCGCAACTCCACATTTCGGGGAGGACTGCAAGTTGACAATTCTTCCGGGCAACCCGGTGGAGTGCTGCTGTTGCGATATCCAGATTTGTATCGATGTCACCCAATGAAATATTGAACTGAATCGATGCACATGTCAGTTGTTTCATTTTTCTTCCCAAACCTCTATCTAAGTGAATTAGCGTTCTAATTTTGGTGGTTGATAAAAACTCATCACGACCTGTATTCTTTCACGGTAATGAACCGTAAAAAGAGGCAGGAATATCAGATTTTTTATTGTTTTTCCCCGACGGCTGTGTATACTGTGTACGATTTTTTTTATCAAATAGCACATTTGCAGGGTGAAAGCGGGATTTTTGAGCCATATTTTAGGCTCATTTGAATGAAGTGTAAACAGTTACCGGCAGCACGGGTAATTATTACTATTCAGGTTTTTTGTTTTCACATAAATAATGGGAAAATGGTTCAGATGTAACGCTGTTTGCTGTATGGGAATGAAACTGGGTGGCAGGCAGAGTTGATGCGTACGAGTGGTACACAACCCTTTTTAGAAGGTGCATTAACATGATCAAAATCAGTAAGGGTCTGGATTTGCCGATTACCGGCAGTCCGGAACAGGTAATCTCTCCCGGTGCAGCGGTCAAAACTGTTGCGATACTTGGTCCAGATTATGTCGGCATGAAACCAAGCATGTCTGTGAAGGTTGGCGATCAGGTGAAGCTTGGTCAGCAGATTTTCATGGACAAGAAAACTGACGGGGTCAAATACACCGCCCCCGGATGTGGTGAGGTTGTCGAGATCAACCGCGGACAGCGTCGGGCGTTACAGTCGGTTGTCATCAAGTTGAATGGTGATGATGCCGTGACGTTTGATTCTTATTCTGCTGCTGAACTCGATAAGCTGGATCGTGACAAGGTTGTTGCCAATCTGGTCGAGTCGGGTCTCTGGACAACATTTTCAACCCGTCCATTCAGCAAAGTTCCGGCCATTGACAGTACTCCCCATTCAATTTTCGTCACTGCCATGGATACCAATCCTCTCGCAGCAAATGCCGAATTGATTATTAAAGAGAATGAGGAGGCTTTTACCAACGGACTGAAGCTGGTGGCACGGCTGACCGATGGAAAGGTTTTTGTCTGTCAGAAGCCGGGTGCCAATATCCCCAAGGTTGCAGGGACGACCAGTGAAGAGTTTGACGGTCCCCATCCGGCCGGTCTGCCGGGAACCCACATCCACTTCCTCGACCCCGTTGATGAGAACAAGACGGTCTGGTCAATCAATTATCAGGATGTGATTGCTTTCGGTCAGTTGTTCACGACCGGTCAGCTGCCGGTTGAGCGGGTGATTGCCATCGCCGGCCCCGGGGTCAAAAAACCGCGCCTGGTGAGAACCCGTATCGGAGCCTCTCTTGACGAGTTGCTGGCTGATGAGCTTGAGTCGGGCGATTATCGCGTCATTTCGGGTTCGGTTCTGCACGGGGCGATTGCTGTCGGTCCATTGGCTTTCCTTGGCCGTTATCACCTGCAGGTTTCGGTGATCCCTGAGAAGCGTGATCGTGAATTTATCGCGTCGATGACTGCCGGCGGTGACAGGTATTCGGTCAAGCGGGTTTTTCTGTCGGCATTTACCGGCGGGCCATCCAAACCGATGAATACCAGCCAGTATGGAACCAGGGAAAATCTGCTGGCGATTGGGTCGTTTGAGAAAGTCATGCCACTCGATGTCCTGCCGAACTATCTGCTCCGCAGCCTGGCTGCCGGTGACACAGATCAGGCTCAGGATCTCGGTTGTATGGAGTTGGCCGAAGAGGATCTGGCGTTGTGTAATTATGTGTGTGCCGGCAAGAACGATTACGGCATCATGTTGCGTGACGCTCTCACCATCATTGAGAAAGAAGGATAACGGCTGTGAAATTACTCGATGTATTGTCCGAAGCGGTAGATAAGTCTCTCTACTCTCCCGCTGATGTAACGACAGGTTCCACCCATGTGCGTGACAGCATAAATCACAA
>CAZQFI010000104.1:0-3583 GCA_964592545.1 uncultured Geobacteraceae bacterium | reverse complement strand
ATCAACTTAACGGTGCGTCGACTGGTCGAGGAAAACAATAGCGCATCATCACAGGCTGCAATGGTGTCACTTGAGTCTGCTGCTGTTGCTCAGAAAACCAAACTTCTTTCAGATATTTCACGCGTTGGCGAAAAGGCTCTGGCAATTTCGACAGTGTTTACAGAAATTCCAGATGTTATAACGGCTTATCGTCTCTCTTTGCTTGGTGATCAAAATGATGAATTTGATCATGATATGCAGATGGCACGGGATCATCTGCGGAAAACGATGAAACCCTACCTTGCTGGTTATGAAGAGATTATGGGAAAGCCACTCAAGCTTCATTTTCATACACGGAGTGGTCGAAGTCTGGTTCGTTCATGGCGTAACGGTTGGCAGACTAAGCGTGATGGAAAGAAAATTGATATTTCTGACGATCTAACGTCTTTTAGAAAGACCGTTGTTGATATTAATTCAGGGGATCATAAGCCGCTGTCGGGGATTGAGATCGGACGTGGAGGGTTTGCCGTGCGAGGCCTTTCACCGATATCGCTCCCCTCTGGTGAGCATGCTGGATCGTGTGAAATTCTCCTCCCTTTTAGTACTGTTCTCAAGCAAAATACCAGTCACGATAGTAGTTACCAGATTGCTGTCTACATGCTTGCCGATTTTCTGCCGATTGCGACGAAACTGCAAAATCCGAAGAAAAATCCGGTCGTGGGTGGAAAATATGTCTATGTGACATCGACAGCCCCAACACTCACCAATGATGTTGTGACCTCTGAGATCCTTGATTCTGGTCGTAACAGTGAAAAATATCAGGCCGTTGGTGATGCTTATATTGCGACATTTCCCATTCCCGATTATAGCGGAAAAACGATCGGAGTTATCGCTTTAGTCTATGATCTGAAATCGGTTAATGCTTTGTCCGCTCAGCTGAAAGCAAAAGGTGAGCAAATTCTTAGTTCGATCAACTGGCGTTTTGGTGTCGGGGCTATTGTTCTGGTTTTTGTGGTTACCCTGATTATTTTCCTGATTACCCGAATACTGACAGCCCCGCTACAACAGGGAGTTCGTGTCGCGCAGAAGATTGCCGAAGGAGATTTGACCGAAAAGGTTGATTATCAAAGTAAAGATGAAGTCGGTGAACTCGCTGATGCAATCAATCGGATGGTCGATGGCTTAAAGGGGAAGGCTGAAGAGGCAACGCAGATTGCCGAGGGGAATTTACAGGTTCAGATCGCTGTTGCATCCGAGCGCGATGTCATGGGGAAAGCATTCGAGACAATGGTGAAGAACCTTAACGATGTTCTCGGTGAAGTTGCAAGGTCAACTGATCAGATCGATTCGGGGAGCGAACAGGTGTCGGATACGGCTCAACAGTTGTCGCAGCAGGCCACTGAATCGGCTGCCTCTCTCGAGGAGATCAGCAGTTCAATGAATGTGATTGGAGACCAGACACAACGTAGTGCCGATAACGCCAATCAGGCAAATCAGCTGGCAAATGGTGCTCAGGACGCTGCAAGGGTTGGTAATGAGCGTATGGCGTCAATGGTCACCGCGATGAATGAAATCAGTGACGCTGGGCAAAATATTAGCAAAATTATCAAAGTCATTGATGAAATTGCGTTCCAGACCAATTTACTTGCTTTGAACGCCGCGGTTGAGGCTGCCCGCGCTGGACAACACGGGAAAGGGTTTGCTGTTGTTGCTGAGGAAGTTCGCAATCTGGCTGCCCGCAGTGCCAAGGCGGCTGAGGAAACGGCTCAGCTGATTGAGGGGTCTGTCGAAAAGACCAATAATGGGGCACAGATCGCTGAAAAGACTTCGGAAGCACTGGATGAAATTGTCGGTTCAATTGCCAAGGTAACTGACCTGGTGGCCGAGATTGCTGCGGCCAGTAGTGAGCAGGCCCAGGGAATCTCACAGATCAACCAGGGTCTTGGTCAGATTGATCAGGCTGTTCAACAAAGTACTGCAACGGCCGAAGAGTCAGCGGCGTCTGCTGAGGAGTTGTCGAGTCAATCTGCCCATTTGAAACACCTTCTCTGCCGGTTTAAGCTGGCCCACTCTCAAGTTCAGGTCTCCAGTTATTCTCCGGCATCCGCTGCTTCGGCAGCGACGACAGGTCACCGGCCTCAACCGGCTGCCGGTGAGGCAATTGGCTGGAATAATATGGATCAAACAAATTCACAACCTGATATCAAACTGGATGATGAATTTGGTAAGTTCTGATCGCCTTTCATCACTTGGTTTTGGTAGAATGCCCATGTCTTCACGACATGGGCATTTTTGTGGGACGGGCAAATCGTGATGGGGGTGGTTAACGATGAAAGAAGCTCTACTTTATCAACCTCTCGATGGTGGGAGGGTTCGCTGCCAGCTCTGCAGCCATTACTGCACTATTGCTGATGGCCACACGGGTATTTGTCGGGTGCGGCAGAATCGAGGTGGATCGCTCTGGACCCTTGCCGACGGTCGGGTGATCAGCCACCATATCGATCCGATTGAAAAGAAACCTCTGTACCACTTCTATCCCGGGAGCCGGGCGTTTTCAATTGGTGTCCCGGGGTGCAACCTTTCGTGTGACTGGTGCCAGAACTGGCAGATTTCCCAGCTGGGGTCGCAGTACGATTCTGCTCCCGATCAAATCATCTCTGCTGCCGATATTATCAACGGTGCGACAGCAGCTGCGTGTCGATCGATCGCTTACACCTACACTGAACCGACGATATTTTTTGAATACGGCTATGAGATTATGCAATTGGCGCATCAGGCAGAGAGTGTCAACATCTATGTCAGCAATGGCTATATGTCAGCCGAAATGGTGGAGTTGATCCATCCGTGGCTGGACGGGGCTAATATTGATCTCAAGGCATTTCGCGATGAGACGTACCGCCGTTACACGGGTGCCCGTTTACAACCGGTTCTCGACAATTTAAAACGGCTTTCCAGCCATCATATCTGGCTTGAGGTGACGACGTTGGTGATTCCGGGTGTGAATGATGATCCTGAGGAGTTGCATGATATTGCGCAGTTTATTGCAGATGAACTGGGGGACGAGACTCCCTGGCACGTCAGTCGTTTTTATCCTCAATACAAAATGACCGCTGTCCCGCCAACACCGCCTGAAACACTCTATCGTGCTGTGGAGATTGGGCGTGATGCCGGGTTGAAGTACGTCTATGTCGGGAATCTGGATGGTGTGGCCGAGACAATCTGTCCGGGATGTCAACGGGTTGTTATTGTGCGGGATCGCTATGGATTAAGAAATCGGCTCGAGGATTCCGGGCACTGTCCCGATTGCGGTGAGGCCATTGCCGGGGTCGGGATGGCCGGTCACTGATTGCTGCTACTCTTTTTCAAGCTGGCGCAGGTAGTCGTCCCACTCAATCGGCAGGAGATTCTTTTTCTGGTTGTTGCACTCCTTGCAGGCTGGCACACAATTCCCCCGGGTTGAGCGGCCACCGCGGGCAACCGGGACAATGTGGTCGAGGGTCAGCTCCTTCGGCGGAACTTTTTTGCCACAGTAGTGACAGGTTCCCCTGGCAATACGATTTTTCCACCAGTTCTGTTTCCGCAGAGCTCGCGCCTTCTCCCTTTC
>CAZQFI010000103.1:0-3185 GCA_964592545.1 uncultured Geobacteraceae bacterium | reverse complement strand
TCGATACCCCGGTGGCACTGAAAGAGAGTGGTGATCTGATTGGAGTTGCTCCCGGTGATATCCGTGCAGATCTCTCTCAGCTGACACAAGGAGAGCACTGCGGCAGATCGGATGACCGCCAGATCACCCTGTTTAAATCGGTTGGACATGCACTCGAAGATCTTGTCGCAGCCAAGTTGGTCAAGGAGAAGTTGTTATGAATATAAAAGACTCTCAGGTCAGCGGCCAGTACACAAAAATAAAAACTATCGATATGCACACCTGTGGTGAGCCGGTCAGGGTCGTCATTGATGGCTATCCCGAAATCAGAGGGAAAACAATTCTGGAAAAAAGGAATTTCCTCAAAAAAGATTTTGATCACCTCAGAACGGCACTGATGTTTGAACCACGTGGACATGCCGATATGTATGGGCTGGTTGTCGTTGAACCGCAAAACATCGACAGCGATTTTGGTGTCCTCTTCATGCACAACGAGGGCTACAGTACCATGTGCGGACACGCGACAATTGCAATCACCAAGCTTGCGGTCCAACTGGGCTGGGTTAAAAAAGTCTCTCCTGTCACCCGGCTCAAAATAGATGCTCCCTGCGGTCAGCTGAATGCTTATGCTGCGATTGGTAATCGTGGTGAAATCGAAAGTGTCAAATTCGATTGCGTCCCCTCCTTCGTTGTTGCCCTTGATGAGCAGGTTCACGTCGAGGGGCTTGGAGAGATCCGTTACGATCTCGCCTATGGGGGGGCTTTTTACGCCTACGTCGATGCCGATGCGCTCTCCCTGAGTCTGGATAAGGACAACGTCAATCAGATAATCGACTACGGAAGACGGATCAAACAGGCTGTCATCGACACCAAGGACAATATTATTCACCCGCTGGAAAAAGATTTGAGCTTTCTCTACGGAACAATTTTCATTTCGGAGAAAAGTCGCTATCACAGCAAAAATGTCTGTATTTTTGCCGCTGGTGAAGTCGACAGAAGCCCGACCGGCTCGGGGCTCTCGGGAAGGGCGGCCATTCATTACCTGCGGGGCGATCTCGCACGGGATGAGTCCATCACAGTCGAAAGCATCCTCGGAACAACCTTCGACGTCAAGGTTGTCGATGAGGTCAAATATGGCAATTTTGATGCGGTGATTCCACAAGTTACGGGAACTGCCTCCATCACGGGCGAACATACCTTTCTGATTGATGACGAGGATGAGTTAAAATACGGATTTATCCTGAGATAAAAAGATAACGTCGGGAACGACGGAAAGAAAAGTGTCGTCACCCCACAGCGGGGTCAACCAAACCGGATACCATTATGGACAGAACAATTCAGGAATTAACCTGGGAACATAACACGATCATCGATTCCTCATCCGATGGTCTGTTTGTCTGTGATGGCCACGGGAAAATTCTTCGGGTCAACCCGGCCTCGGAACGCATCAACCACGCGAGCGCCGAGCAACTGGTCGGAAGAAATTATCTGGATGTCGCGAAAGAGGGGCTGGTCATTCTCCCCTCGGCGGCACTCGAGGCGATCAAACAGCGAAAACAAATCAGTCTGTTACAGGAAAACCGCTTCGGGCGAAAACTCATCTCGACTGCAACGCCGGTTTTTGCCGATGACGGTGAACTTATCCGGGTGGTTGTCAGTGAACGCGATATCACCGAGATCGACCGACTGCAGAAGGAACTGGAAGAGCAGCAGGCCATCGGCAACCAGTTTCGCCAGCAGATCCTCGAATTTCAACAGTTTCGCCTGAATGACCGTCCCATTATCGCCGAAAGTCCCGCCATGATCAAAGCGATCCGGCAGGCACTCAAACTGAGCCAGGTCGACTCAACAGTGCTGATCCTCGGTGAATCGGGGGTTGGCAAAGGGCTGATTGCCGACCTCATCCACCAGAATTCGGCCCGCTCCGAGCAGCCGATTATCAAACTGAATTGCGGCGCAATTCCCGAATCACTGATTGAAGCCGAGCTGTTCGGTTACGTTAAGGGAGCCTTTACCGGTGCAACCGGCAACAAACCGGGGCTGCTGGAAGTTGCCGATGGCGGGACAATCTTCCTCGATGAAATTGCTGAGCTGCCGCCGGCATCACAGGTGAAACTGCTGCGCTTCATGGAAGATGGTCTGATCACCCGCCTGGGCAGTACCAGCAGTCGCCACGTCGATGTCCGGGTTCTTGCCGCAACCAACCGTAACCTTGCTCAGATGATGGAGCAGGGGACTTTCCGGACCGACCTCTACTACCGACTCAGTGTTATTCCGCTCTCCATTCCGGCCCTACGTGAACGCAAGGAGTGCCTGGTGCCGCTGCTACAGAGCTATATCGACCACTTCTCAAAACAGACCGGAACCCCCCGCCGCCTGACCACAGCAGCCATTGACACCCTGACCAGCTACTCCTTTCCCGGTAATGTCCGTGAACTGATGAATATCTGTGAGCGGCTGGTCGTCATGTCCGATTCAGAACTGATTGACGTTGTCGATCTGCCACAGTCGGTTATTTCCGGAGAGGATAACCGGAGTGGCCACTGGCCGGCAGAGATGACCATGGCGCAGATCCTCGAATCGGTCGAGCGGGGTATCCTCCTCGAAGCGAGCAAACGCTATCGGACACAACACGATATCGCCACCGGGCTCGGGATGAGTCAGCCCACTGTCGCACGCAAACTGCAGAAATACGGACTCAGTTCACATATAACCCCCGGGAATTAACCCGCCAAAGCCACCCCCCTTTCAGCTCCGAAAAAAACCAATTTACTTGACCGGAAAACAAATGAGCCTTAAAGTATCAAACGTTCGTTTGATTTTGGTGAATTCTGAAAAATTGTCTATCAATGACATCCTCAGTCCGGGACAAGAGCTATGGTGACTCGCAGCCTTTTGATCACATGTATGTTTATTTTCAGTCTGCAGTTTTATCTATTACCAGCGGCGGTCCATGCCGAACAGCTGCGATTGGATGAAGCGGTAAAAATTGCCCTCACCAACCACCAGCGCGTTCTTCAGGCGCAGGAGCTTTACTCGGCAAGTTCAGCTTCAGCAACGGCAGCCCTGCGCGACCGTTTTCCAAAACTCAACCTCAAAGCCAGCTACGATCGCCTCTACGACTCCCCCTACCAGAACATCGGGCAACACCCGTTAACTGTCAGTGATAAAAATATGGTTCACTACCAGATCAGCCTTGAGCAGCC